>CAZESF010000030.1:0-10361 GCA_964515205.1 uncultured Planctomycetia bacterium | reverse complement strand
GTTTTACGGAGATACACAGCTTTTAATTTATGGTAAGAAGAGCAATTTATCCAGGAACTTTTGACCCTATAACGAGAGGACATTTAGATATAATTAGAAGAGCAACATCTCTTTTTGATGAAGTTATTGTTGCGGTAACAAAAAATCCTTCAAAAAATACTTTATTTTCTTTCTCTGAAAGGTTAAAGATAGTAAAAGAATCAATAAAAAAATTTAAAAATGTGAAAGCAGAAGGATTTTCAGGATTGGTGGTAGAGTTTGCAAAAAAGAAAAAAGCTTCCTGTATTATAAGGGGCTTGCGTCTTCTAAGTGATTTTGAATATGAGTTTCAGATGGCTCTTACAAATAGAAAAATTTCACCATCTGTAGAGACAATATTTTTAATGGCTCATCAGGATTATTCTTTTTTATCTTCAACTCTTATTAAAGAAGCTGCTTTTTTAGGAGCAGATCTTAAGGATTTTCTTCCACCTCCGGCACTTAAAGCTTTAAAAAGAAAATTTAAAAAATGAGAATAAGTGTGGAAAGTATAAAAGAGACCCCAGTAACTCTTGAGGAAGAGATTAATGCAAAAAATTGGGATATGGACAGTTTCGATATTCATTTTGTAGATAAAATTCATATTAAGTGTGACTTTTCTCGTGTAGGAAAAGAAATTCTTGTAAAGACAGAAGTAAAAACTCGTCGTATTATCAGTTGTTCACGCTGTTTAACTGAAGTAGGACAAGAAGTAACACAGAGGTTTGATTTATATTATAATGTTGCTCAATTGGGAGAATATTTAGAAGTGGATGAGGATATTCGTGAGGAAATTCTTTTGAATTTTCCTCTTAAAGTATTGTGTCGCAAAGATTGTAAAGGTTTATGTCCTGGCTGTGGGGCAAATCTGAATTATGAAGAATGCAGATGTAATTTAAAGAAAGGAGTAAAAAATGGCGCATCCTAAACGTCGTCATTCTCATTCCCGTACAAAAAAAAGACAGACTCATTATAAATTGGAAATACCTACTTTGGTAGTTTGCCCTAACTGCAAGAGTTTAAAACCCCCACATCATGTGTGTCCTTTCTGCGGGTATTATAAAGGAAGATTAATAAGGAAAATGGCGAAGGAAAAGAAGAAAAAAAGATGAAATTCAGAATTGGATTGGATATTTCCGGGGGAGATTTAGCACCAGCTGAGCCTCTTAAAGGAGCATATTTGGCAAAAAAAGAGATAAATTCTGATTTAGTTTTGATAGGAACGAAAGAGGATTTAGAGTTTAGAGAAAAATTAGGATTAGATTTCAATAAAGAAAGATTAGTGGAGGTTGAAGAGAAGATAGGAATGGAGGAACCTCCAGCAGCATCTATCCGCAGAAAGAAAAATTCTTCAATTGTTGTAGGGATTAAGTTGAT
The DNA here is from genome assembly GCA_964515205.1 of uncultured Planctomycetia bacterium. GTDB lineage: Bacteria > Omnitrophota > Gorgyraeia > Duberdicusellales > 4484-171 > CAZBLX01. The sequence goes on along the minus strand of CAZESF010000030.1, from coordinate 8,966 downwards.
TAAAAAAGGAAAAATTAATGCCTTTGTATCTTGTGGAAATACAGGAGCAGTAGTTTGCGCAGCAACTTTAAACTTAGGATTGATAAAAGGGATTGAAAGGCCAGGAATTGCTATTTTTCTTCCTACTTTGAAGAACAATATTTCTATTCTTATTGATGCCGGAGCAAATATTGATCCTAAACCTACACATCTGTTTCAATATGGAATAATGGCTTCTCTTTATTATTCATTAGTATTAGGGAAAAAAAATCCTACTGTAGGACTGCTTAATATTGGAGAGGAATCTTCTAAAGGCCCTGATTTTGTAAAAAAGACTTTTTCTCTTTTCTCTTCGTCTTCATTGAATTTTATTGGAAATTTAGAAGCTAAAGATATTTTTTTGGGAAGATGTGATTGTATTATTTGTGACGGATTTGTGGGTAATGTAGCATTAAAAATTTCTGAGGGGTTTGCCGAGGCTGTGGGTAAGTTTTTGTTAGATAGCATAAAAAGTGATTTCTTAGGGAGGATGAGTCTTTTCTTCGTGCGCAGAAGTCTTAAAAGATTTAAAAAAATCACTGATTATGCTGAATATGGAGGAGCTCCTCTTTTAGGAGTAGATGGAACAATAATCATCGGGCATGGTCGTTCTTCTGCTTACGCAGTCAAAAATGCAATTAAAGTAGCAGAAAAAGAATTAATGCGTCATCTTAATGAGGAGATAAAAAGGAGGCTTGATGAATTCAGCAAAAATAATAGGATTGGGAAAATGTTTACCTGATAAGGTTCTTACTAATTTTGATTTAGAAAAAATGGTGGATACCTCTGATGAGTGGATAACTACGCGTACAGGAATAAAGACAAGATATATTGTAGAGAAAAATACTCCTGCCTCTTTTCTGGCCAAAAAAGCATCCTTAGTTGCATTAAGAAGGGCGCAGATTAAACCTAAGGATATAGAATTAATTATTGTAGCTACAATTACACCTGACTGTCAATTTCCTTCAACTGCCTGTTTCTTGCAATATGAACTTAAAGCTTATAAAGCTGCCTGTTTTGATATCTCTGGTGCCTGTGCGGGATTTGTATATGCCTTAGTTTGCGCCTGGAACTTTTTAAAAACTGGCTTTTATAAAAATGCATTAGTTGTAGGAAGTGAGGTTTTAAGTTCAATTACTGATTGGCAGGATCGTTCTACCTGTGTTTTATTTGGTGATGGAGCAGGAGCAGCAGTTTTAGTTCCTTCAAAAAAAGAAGGTATTATGAGTGCGTATCTGGGAGCAGATGGTTCGCAGGCAGATTTATTGATTCTTCCTGCAGGAGGCTCGCGTGCTCCTGCAACCTATGATACTGTAAAAAAAAGGCTTCATTATATTAAAATGAAAGGAAATGAACTTTTTAGAATTGCGGTAAGAGTAATGGTAGAATCAGCAGAGAAGGCTTTAGAAAAAGCGGGTCTTTCTTCACAAGATGTATCTTATTTAATTCCTCATCAGGCAAATAAAAGAATTATTGATGCAGTAGCAAAAAGATTAGGGGTTCCTCAGGAAAAAGTTTATGTAAATATTGAGCATTATGGGAATATGTCTTCTGCCTCAACAGCAGTTGCTTTATGTGAGGCGTGGGAAGAGAAAAGAATTAAAAAGGATGATATTGTTGTGCTTGATGCTTTTGGTGGAGGGTTAGTCTGGGGTAGTTGTGTGATAAGATGGAGGGAGTAAAAAGAGCAATTATTTTTCCTGGGCAGGGTTCTCAATATGTAGGAATGGGGTATGATTTTTTTGAAGAATTTCCTCAAGCAAAGGAAATTTTTCATGAAGCAGATGAAATTTTAGGATTTAGTATTTCCTCTTTTTGTTTTTCAGGACCGGAAGAAAAGCTTAAGGATACGGAGATTCAGCAGTTAGCAATTGTTGTTACTTCTATAGCAATTTTTGAAGTTTTTAAAGAAAAATTCAAAGATATAAAAAATTTTTCTTATTTTTCTGGACTTAGTTTGGGAGAATATACTGCTTTATATGCCAGTGGTGTTTTAGATTTTAAAGATACACTTATTTTAGTTAAAGAAAGAGCCAAAGCAATGCAGAAAGCCTCAAGAATTAATCCTTCCTCAATGCTGGCTATAATTGGGGTTAAAGAAGAGGATTTAAAGAAGGAAAAAAATAGTGATTTTTATATCTCTAATTTAAATTCTCCTCAACAGGTAGTAATTTCTGTAAGTAAAGATAAAAAAGAAGAGGTAAGAAAAAAAATGCAGGAGAAAGGGAGAAAAGTAGTAGAACTTAAAGTTTCAGGTGGATTTCATTCTCCTTTTATGGAGCCAGCAAAAAAAGATTTGGAAAAGATTATAGAAAAACTTACATTTAAACAGGCTCATCCTCCTATAGTAAGTAATTTTTTAGCAAAACCTGTAAAAGAACCTTTTTTGATTAAGGAGTCTCTTTTAAATCAGCTGACACATCCGGTGCTTTGGCAGAGGTGTATAGAATTTATGGTGGAAGAAGGGGTAAAAGTCTTTTTTGAAGTAGGTCCTTCTCGTATTTTGCGAGGTTTAATAAAAAAGATAAATCCTCAGATAAAGGTGGTAAATATTGAAAAGGTTAAAGATTTAGAAGGAGGAGGAAATGAATTTGGATTTTAAAGACAAAGTAGTAATTGTTACCGGAGGTGCACAAGGGATTGGAAAATCAATTTCTGAAGAATTTGCCAAAAGGAAAGCCAAAGTGGTTATTTTTGATGTTAAAAAAGAAGTGTTGACTGAAACCCAAAAAGAGCTTTCCTCTTATTCTTTGGTAGATTCTTTTTTAGTTGATGTAACAGATTTTTCCCAAGTAGAAGATGCAGTAAAGAAAGTTATTGACAAACATTCACGAGTTGATATATTAGTTAACAATGCAGGAATTACAAAAGACAATATTATTTTGCGATTATCAGAGGAAGAGTGGGATAAAGTATTAGCAGTAAATTTAAAAGGAGCATTTAACTGCACAAAAGCAGTGATTAAATTTATGATAAAGCAGAAGGAAGGAGCAATAATTAATATGTCTTCTATAATTGGATTAAGAGGAAATATTGGACAAGCAAATTATGCTGCATCCAAAGCTGGTTTAATCGCCTTTACTAAAAGTGTAGCTCGTGAGATAGGTTCAAGAAATATTCGTATTAATGCAATTGCTCCCGGATTCATAATGACAAAGATGACGGAAAATTTACCTGAGAAAATTAAAAATAAAATGTTGGAAGATATTGCTTTAAAAAGATTTGGAAAACCTCAAGAAATAGCAGGAGTAGTTTTATTTTTGGCCTCCTCGTTAGCAAGTTATATTACCGGACAAGTTTTTGTAGTTGATGGGGGATTAGTATAAAAAAAGGAGGTTGGAGAATGAATAACATTGAGGAAAAAGTAAAAGAGATAATTGCAGAGCAGTTGGGGGTAAAAAAAGAAGAGATAAGACCAGAAAGTTCTTTTGTTGATGATTTAGGAGCAGATTCCTTAGATACAGTTGAAATTGTTATGGCATTGGAGGAAGAGTTTGGAATAGAAATACCTGATGAGGACGCAGAAAAGATTACCACGGTTGGTGAAGCAATACAATATATTGAGAATAAAGTAAAGGAGAAAGAAAGTTAAAAAGTTCTTTGAAAAATGAGACGAGTGGTAGTTACCGGATGTGGGGTTATTTCTCCGATAGGAAGTGGTAAGACTTCTTTTTGGGAAAGTCTTATCAAGGGAAGAAGTGGAATTGTAAGAATTTCTCAGTTTGATGCTTCGGGATTCGATTCTCAAATTGCTGGAGAGGTAAAGGATTTTGATCCCTCCCCCTTTTTTTCTCCTAAAGAATTAAGAAGAACTCCTCGTTTTGTCCAATTTGCTATCGCCTCTACTCTTCAAGCATTAAATGATAGTTCTCTTAAGATAGAAAGTGTAGATCCTTATCGAGTAGGAATAATTATTGGTTCAGGAATCGGCAGTCTTCAGGCTATAGAAAGAGAGCACAAAGTTCTTCTTGAAAGAGGTCCTTCTCGTGTCTCTCCTTTTCTTATTCCTATGCTTATCACTAATGAAGCGGCCGGATGCGTGGCAATTCGTTTTAATATTAAAGGAATAAATTTCTGCACGGTTACTGCCTGTGCCTCAGGAGCACATGCAATTGGTGAGGCGTACAGAGCAATTAAGGAAGATAGAGCTGATGTAATGATCTGTGGAGGGACTGAAGCCTGTATTACTCCTTTAGGAGTTGCTGGTTTCTGCAGCCTGAAAGCTTTATCTACAAGAAATGAAGAACCAGAACGCGCTTCCCGTCCTTTTGATAGAGAAAGAGACGGTTTTGTTATTGCCGAAGGTTGTGGAATAGTAATTTTGGAAGAGTTAAATTTTGCTCTGAAAAGAGGAGCTCCTATTTATGCGGAAGTAGCCGGTTATGCTGCTACTTGCGATGCTTACCATATTACCGCTCCCTCACCCAATGCAGAAGCTCCGGCAAAAGCAATGGAGTTGGCAGCGAAGGAGGCAAATATTTCTTTAGAAGACCCCATTTATATTAATGCTCACGGGACATCCACTCCTTTAAATGACAAGGTTGAAACGGAAGCAATAAAGAAGGCTTTTGGTAATTATGCAAAAAAATTATGGATAAGTTCTACAAAGTCCATGACGGGGCATACTTTGGGAGCTGCGGGAGCAATTGAGTTTATTATAATTTGTTTAGCTTTAAAGAATAAAATTATACCTCCTACAATAAACTATGAGAATCCAGATCCAGAATGTGATTTAAATTATACCCCTAATCAAGCAAAAGAGGTAAGCATAAAAGCAGCTTTATCAAATTCCTTAGGGTTTGGTGGACACAACGCAGCATTAGCAATTAAGCCTTTAGAGTAATTCCTGTTACCAGTGGGTTTAACTTTAATAGAAAAAATTTTACTTTCCCATACAGAGAAAAAAAAATTAGAAAGTTTTATATATGCTAAAGTAGATTTCTGTTTCGGTAATGATGTTACTGCTCCTTTAGCAGTAAAGATTTTTAAAGAGGCTGGATTTTCTTCAGTATTTAATCCTAAAAAAATCGCTTTTGTCTGTGATCATTTTCTACCCGCTAAAGATATAAAATCAGCAAATAATGTGAAGATACTGAAAGAATTTGCTCAAAAATTTAAAGTAAATTTTTATGATATAAATCAATCAGGGATAGAGCATGTCTTTTTGGTAGAGAAAGGATTTATAAAACCGGGAAGTTTAAGTGTTGGAGCAGACTCTCATACATCTACTTTGGGAGCTTTAGGATGCGCTGCTTTTGGCGTGGGTTCAACTGATTTAGCCTGTGCTATGTATGAGGGAAGAGTCTGGTTGAAAGCACCAAAAGTGATTAAATTTATCTATAAGGGGAAAAGAAATAAATGGGTTAGGGCAAAAGACTTAATTTTATATACTATTGGAAAGATTGGAGTTGATGGAGCATTGTATAAAGTGATGGAATTTCATGATAAGATGGTGAATAAGTTAACGGTAGAGGAAAGATTTACGATTTGTAATATGGCAGTTGAGGCAGGAGCAAAAACAGGAATTTTTGAGCCGGATGAGAAAACTTTGAAATATTTAGAAAGATTTAAAAGATTTAAGGTAGATTTGAGAAAATTAAAATCGGATAAAGATGCCCAGTATGGTGATATTATAGAGATAGATGTAAGTAAGTTAGAACCTCAGGTAGCCCTGCCTTATCTTCCTCAAAATGTAAAATCTGTCAAGGAATTAAGAAATGTGAAAATTAATCAGGTATTTATTGGCTCCTGCACAAATGGTCGACTTTCTGATTTGGAAGATGCCGCCAAAATCTTGCGGGGTAAAAAAGTAAAAAAAGGTATTCGAGCAATATTAATTCCGGCTACTCCTTTAATTTATAAACAGGCTCTCCGAAAAGGAATTATTAAAGTTTTTCTTGAAGCTGGTTTTGTGATTTGTCCTCCTAACTGCGGTCCCTGTTTAGGAGGGCATTTCGGAGTTTTAGACAAGCATGAGGTGGCTTTGGCAACGACAAACAGGAATTTTATAGGAAGAATGGGACATCCAGAAAGTAAAGTTTATCTTTGCTCACCTCCTGTTGCTGCTGCTTCAGCAATCAAAGGAAGAATAACTCATCCAGGTGAAGTTTTATGATTTTTAAAGGAGAAGTTCATAAATTTGGTGATAATATTAATACTGATGATATAATTGCAGCAAAATATTTAAATTCTCAAGATCCTGATTATTTAGGAAAGCACTGTATGGAGAATATAGACGTGCAATTTTCTAAAAAAGTAAAAAAAGGAGATATTATTGTTGCCGGGAAAAACTTTGGTTGTGGATCAAGTAGAGAACATGCTCCTTTAGCGATTAAAGGTTGCGGGATATCAGTTGTAATTGCCAAAAGTTTTGCCCGTATCTTTTATCGTAATGCAATCAATACAGGACTTCCCATTTTTATTTTGGAAGAAACCGATAGAATAGAGGAAGGAGATTATTTAAAAGTAGATTTATCGCAAGGTAAAGTATTTAATCTTTCCAAAAATGAAGAATACAATTGTGAACCTTTTCCTTCATTTATGCAGGAAATTATTAAAAGAGGAGGATTAATTAACTGGATTAAGGAAAGGAGAAAATGAAAAGATATAAAATTGCTGTAATCCCTGGAGATGGAACAGGACCTGAGGTAATCAGAGAAGGGCTTAAAGTTTTAGAGGCAGCTTCAGAAAAATTCAATTTTTCTTATGAGAAAGTTATTTATGATTTAGGAGCAGAGCGTTATTTAAAGACAGGAGAGGTTTTGCCTGAATCAGTTTTAAAAGAGTTAGCTGGTTTTGATGCTATTTATCTGGGGGCAATAGGAGACCCGCGAGTAAAACCAGGAATTTTGGAGAAGGGTATTCTTTTAAAATTAAGGTTTCACTTTGATCAATATATAAATTTAAGACCGGTTGTTCTTTATGATGCCAGATTCTGTCCTTTAAAGGATAAAAAAGAAGAGGATATAGATTTTGTAGTGGTAAGAGAAAATACAGAAGGTCTTTATTGTGGAACAGGAGGATTTTTGAAAAAAGATACATCCGATGAGGTAGCGATTCAGGAAAGTATTAATACTTATAAAGGTGTGGAGCGTGTGGTAAGATTTGCTTTTGAATATGCACGAAAAAGAAATAAAAAGAAAAAAGTAACCTTATGTGGGAAAACAAATGTTTTAACTTATGCTTTTGATTTATGGGAAAGGGTTTTTTATAAAGTAGGTAAAGAGTATTCGGATATTGAGAAAGACTATACCCATGTTGATGCTACCTGTATGTGGATGGTGAAAAATCCTCAAATATTTGATGTGATTGTGACGGATAATATGTTCGGGGACATTATTACTGATTTGGGAGCAATAATTCAGGGAGGAATGGGAATTGCTGCAGGTGCAAATATTAATCCAGAAGGCATATCTATGTTTGAACCGATTGGAGGGAGTGCTCCCAAATATACAGGGAAGAATGTGATTAATCCTTTAGCTGCAATTTGTGCTCTTTCTTTAATGCTTGATTTTTTAGGAGAAAAAGAAGCCTCTTTACAGGTTGAGGAAGCAGTCAAAAGAGTGGTAAGAGAGAAATTGAAGAGTTTATCGGCAGGAAAGATGGGATATACAACTCAAGAGGTAGGGGATTTAGTAGTAAAGATGTTGTAGGAGAAAGAGGAAAAGGAGGATTTGATGAAGGTTTTAAAGATTTCTCAAGAGGAGATAAAAGAATATGAAAAATTTAAAATTTATTCAGAATTAGTTTATTTGGAGGAGAAAATTAAGTTTTTTGAAAAAAAATATAAGATGTCTTTTAAAAATTTTGAGAAAAAAATGAAGAAGCAGAGAAAAGAAAAATTTTTATGGTGGGATGACTATTTAGAATGGAAGGCATACGAAACTAAGAAAAAAGAATTAAAAAATAAGATTAAAGAAATAGATGCTGTACAAAATATTAAAATTACTTAAAAAGAAAAAATTTGTAAAGGATTATTCTTTATTAGATTTTAAACAAGGAGAAGCATTTTATTATATTAAAATGAAAGTGATATTTTCTGACAAAAGTATACTTTTTATAAGAGAATATGTGGATAAGGAAGAGTTTCTTTACTCTTATCATTGGCAAGATAAAGAAGGGAAGTTACTTTATAGATGGGATAATGCTCCATATCATAAAGAGATTAAAACTTTTCCTTATCACTTGCATTATAAAAATAAAATAAAAGAAAGTAAACCCGTAAGTATAGAGGAAGTGTTGGAATTTATAGAGAAAACTATAGGAAAGAATAATGAGAAGATTTAATGTTGCTGTAATTGGGGTGGGTGCGGTAGGGGTTGAGATTTTGCGGATTTTGAAAGAGAGAAATTTTCCAATTAATGATTTAAAAGTTTTTGCTCGCTCTTCTCGAACTATAGAAGTTGATGGAGAAAAATATCAGGTAGAAGCAATAGATAAGGAGAATTTTTCTCATATTGATATTGCTCTTTTTGCCGGAACTGAAGGTGAGAAAGGCGCCTCTTGCTTATATGCTCATAAATTTATTGAGGAAGGTGCGGTAGTGATAGATAATGGTTCTGATTTTCGTCTTAAAGAAGGTGTGCCTTTGGTTGTTCCTGAGGTAAACCGGGAGAAAATTTTTACTCATAAAGGATTAATCGCCAATCCTAATTGCACAACTATTCAGATGATTGTCAGTTTAGCCGGAATTTATAAAGAGGTAGGATTAAAAAGGATAATTTTGACCAGTTTCCAGGCAACCTCTGGAGCAGGAAAAAAAGCAACCCTAAGCTTGTGGGAGGAAAGTAAAAGAATTGTAGAGAAAAATAAAGATAAAGAGTTTGATGAAATAGATAAAAAATTAAAAGAAGCATTTCCTGTTTTCGGGTATCAGATCGCTTTTAATGTTATTCCCCAAATTGGTTCTTTTAAAGAGGAAAATTATACAACTGAGGAGTGGAAAGTAG
>CAZESF010000029.1:0-10487 GCA_964515205.1 uncultured Planctomycetia bacterium | reverse complement strand
TTTTTTTATCTTCTGCTTTCTTTTTAATCCAGTGATTTAAAATCTCCTCTTTATTCTTCAATTTCTTTTTCCCAAATACATGGGGATGGCGGGTAATTAACTTTTCATTTATCTTTTTCAAAACCTCTTTTACATCAAATCTCTTTTTTTCTTTAAATATTTGAGAGAAAAATACCAAAATAAGAAATAAATCTCCCAACTCCTCTTTAATCTTCTCTGTATCTTTACTCTCTAAAGCATCAATTAACTCGTAAGTTTCTTCTAAAAGATAGGTTTTTAAATTCTTTAATTTTTGAGCTCTATCCCACTTGCATCCTTGAGGAGAACGTAAAATTTCTACAATTTCTACTAATTTTTTAAATTCTTTCATAAAGAATTTAAATGAAATATGTTCTTCAGGGGTCTTTTGGGAACATGTAAGACATTTTTCTCATCAAGCCAGTATCTTACTTCATCTTTTTCCTCCAATACAGGAAATTCCTTAGGATACCCACAGGCAATTATAGAATCGATTTTATAAATAGAGGGAATTTTTAAAATTTTTCGCAAAGCTTTTTTATCCAACGCACCTATCCAACAACCTCCCAAATTAAAACTAACAAGAGCAAGTAAAATATTTTGACAGGCTGCTCCCACATCTCTTAAATCCGGTTTTTTTGTGCGAGTTTTATTTATAAGAACAACAATATAAAAAGAAGGTCTTGCACCAGGTGAAGGAACTCTTTTAGGATAAATGTATCCAGCCCATCTAAGATGGGGAAATATTTTTTCTTTTAGATTTTCATCCGTAATAACTAAATATTCAAGAAATTGCAAATTAGCTGCTGAAGGAGCACATCTTGCCGCATTAATTATTTTTTTTATTGTCCTTAAGGGGACTTTTTTATCTTTAAATAAACGAACTGTTCTCCTTTTAATTATAAGAGAGTATAAATTACTTTTGGCAGACATAACCGGTAACAAGAAAATCTTCTCCTTTTTTTTTAACCTCTAAATCCTTGATTTTTAAAGCCTTTTTCAAATCGCTTATTCCTTCACCTCCAACAGAAGTTATGTTTTTTTCTCCTCCAATTATTTTAGGAGCATAAAAAAAGTAAATTTTATCTACTAATCTTTCATCAAAAAATCTTCCCAAAGTAAAAGAACCACCTTCTACAAAGACTGAACAGATATTTTTTTCTTTATACAAAATTTTAGTTATATTTTTTAAGGTAAATTCTTTTTGAGCAAGAAAATAAATCTGGGCAATCTTTTTTAAATATTCAACCTTCCTTTTCTTTCTTAAACTTTCTTTTTTAGAAAAGATAATTAAATTACTCTTAGAATTTTTAACTAATTTTGAAGAAAAAGGAATTTTAAGATGAGGATCAATAACTATTTTATAAGGAGATTTCTTGAATCCCTCTAAAGATGGATTATCTTTAATCACGGTATTTATTCCCACACATACCGCATCATATTTATCCCGCAATTTTTTAGCATATAGACGTGTATCTTGAGAAGTAATCCATTTAGATTGACCCTTAAAAGTGGCAATCTTTCCATCCAAACTTTGAGCAACTTTTGCTACAACAAAAGGCAAATTCTTCTCCATATTTTTGAAAAAAACTTCATTTATCTTTCTTGCCTCAGGCTCAAGCATTCCCACTTTAACTTCTATTCCTGCCTTTTTAAGTTTTTCAACCGAGCGTCCTCTTACCTGAGGATTGGGGTCGTAGGTGGCAATAACTACTCTTTTTATTCCTCTTTTAATAATCTCATCTACACAAGGTGGAGTTTTTCCCCAATGAAAACAAGGCTCTAAATTCACATATAAAGTTGCCCCTTTTAAATTTTCTTTTGCCTTTCTTATTGCCTCAATTTCTGCATGGGGGAATCCGGCTTTTTTATGATATCCAGAAGAAATTATTTTATTGTTTTTTACAATTAAGGCTCCTACTAAAGGATTAGGGGAGGTGAATCCTTCTGCTTTTTTTGCCAGTTTAAATGTTTTTTTTATAAATAATATATCTTTCTCTTGCATTTTTCAAATTCTCTACCCAAAGATAAGGAACCTCAAGTGTCCCAATATGGGTGAATTCTTTAAAGCTTCCGTGGGAATCTGAACCACCAGTGGCAAGAAGTCTGTATTTGGTAGCTAACTGAATAAAATACTCTACCATTGAAGGGGTAAAACGAGGATAGACTACTTCCAATGCATCTAAACCCCAATCGCAAAATTTTTTAATCAATTCTTCTGGGGATGATAAAAAATGAGGGTGAGCTAAACTTGCAACTCCTTCTGCTTCTTTAATAAGAGTTATTGCCTCTTTTACAGAGAATTTAAATCCGGCAATATACAAAGGAGATTTAGGAGAAAGAAAACGCTGGAAAGCTTCCTGTAAAGAATTTACTTGATTTGTCTCTAAAAGATACAAAGCTAAATGCAGACGTGTAGCTATTTTATTTTTTACTTTTTCTAAAAGTTCATCAACATCTACTCTTAAGCCTATCTGATTTGCTCTTTTTGCCATTTTAATAAGACGGTTTTTTCTTAATTCTTTTACATCTTTTAAAGCATTCTGAAGGGTTTTATTATCACCATCTATAAAATAACCTAAAATATGTACTTCTTCTCCTTTATACTCACAGCTTATTTCAATTCCAGGAATAAATTCAATATTGAACTCTTTACTTAACTGGTAAGCTTGAGGAAAAGATTCAATTGTATCATGATCAGTGATAGCAATTGCACTCAAATTCATCTTTTTAGCACAAAGAAAGATCTCTTGAGGAGTAAGGTCACTATCAGAATAAACAGAGTGAATATGTAAATCAACTTTTTTCTTCATTCTCTTTTTTATATTTTTTACTTTCTTCCTTATAAATTCTATCCAATACTCCATTAACAAAACGAGCCGAGTCTACATCCCCAAATTTTTTTGCCAGCTCTATTGCCTCATTTATTGAGACTTTGGGAGGTATATCATCTAAAAAAAGAAGTTCAAATATCCCCATTCTTAATATATTTTTATCAATAATTGCTAATCTTTCTATTTCCCAATTCTCCACGTATTTTTTAATAATCTCATCAAGATAAGACAAATTCTTACCTACTCCCTCCACCAGCAAAGAAGCAAAATTAACAACCTCCGATGATTGAGGATAATTTTCTAAAAAATTTTCTAAAGCTTCGCGAAAAGATATTTTAGAAATCTCTGCCTGATAGAAACTGCATAAAACAACCTCTCTTGCTTTTGTGCGAGGTCGCATTTTAAATTATAATTGAGAAAATACATCTGCCATCTCTATAGCTGCTCTTGCCGTCTCCCTTCCTTTATTACCTTCTTTTGTTCCTGCTCTTTCTATTGCCTGCTCTATCGTATCTGCGGTAATTATTCCATAAATTATAGGAATTTTATAACTTAAAGAAAGGTTAGCAATTCCTTTAGTAACCTCAGAGGCAAGAAAATCAAAATGAGGCGTGTCTCCTCTTATTAAAACCCCTAAAGCAATCAAGGCATCATATTTTTTTGGAGCTAACTTAACTAATCCTTGAGGAATTTCAAAAGCACCCGGAACCCATACTACTTCAATATTTTTACCTTCTACTCCTAATTTCTTCAGCTCATCAAGACAACCTTCCAGAAGTTTTAAACTTACAAATTCATTAAATCTTGATATCACAATACCAATTTTTCTCCCTTTTGCCTGATAACTTCCTCTTATCTCTTTCACTTCAACCTCCTTTTTCTGCTAAACATAAAGCCAAAAACTGGGCTTTTGCTTTGTTTATTGTCTCCTCATACTCTTTCTCAGAACGAGAATCAAATACAATCCCTGCTCCTGCCTGAATATAAGCATAATTATTCTTAAAAATAATTGTGCGGATTATTATACAGGTATCTAAGGAATCTGTAAACGAAAAATAGCCTACACATCCGGCATAAATTCCTCTTTTCTGTGGCTCTAACTCATTAATTATCTGCATCGCTCTCACTTTTGGGGCGCCGGAGACAGTTCCAGCAGGAAAACAGGCTCGCAAAGCATCAAACATGTCATATTTTTTATCTAAAATTGCCTGAACTTCACTAACAATATGCATAACATGGGAGAATTTTTCTATTTTCATAAATATAGGAACTTTCACTGTCCCTTTTTTGGCAACTCTTCCTAAATCATTACGCGCTAAATCTACAAGCATTAAGTGTTCTGCTTGCTCTTTTGGATCCTTTAAAAGTTCTTCCTCTAAGTATCTATCTTCTTCTTCATTCTTGCCGCGAGGTCTTGTTCCCGCAATAGGTCTGGTTATCAAGACCTTATTTTCACACCTTAAAAGCATTTCAGGAGAAGCTCCAACAATTTTTAAATCCTTAAAGTCTAAGTAATACATATAAGGTGAAGGGTTCAACAATCTTAAATATCGGTAAACCAAAAGAGGGTCTTTTCTAAAAGATGTCCTGAAACGTTGAGAGAAAACTACCTGAATAATCTCGCCATCTTTTATATATTCCTTTGCTTTCTCTACCTCTTTTAAAAATCTTTTCTTTTTAAAATTGGAAGAAAATTTTAAAGATGACCTTTTCTCTAAATCCAAAGGTTTTAAAGGAGAAGGTTGTAAAATAATTTTTAAAATTTTCTCTAAAAGTTTTTTTTCTTTCTGATACAAAGAAGTCTCAAATTTTTTAAGGAGTGAGAAAGAAAGTATCTCTATTTCTTTTTTAAGATGGTCAAAAACTATTAAAAATTTGGGAAGAGTAAAATAAAAATCAGGTGTATCGATATCGTCAGGCAAATTTTCTCCTACAGGTTCTATAAATCTTACAAAATCGTAGCCAATATATCCTATGAATCCTCCAAAAAATCTTAAGTTTTTTTTAGGCCACACTTTAAATCTCTTAAATAATTTTTTAAGTTCTTCTAAAGGGTCAGAAGAATTAATAGTAAAGACTTTTTCTTTCCCCCCTTCTTTTATATAAATCTCTTTTCCTTTACTTTTAAAAATAACCAGAGGATTGAAGCCTAAAAAAGAATAACGAGAAATTTTTTCTTCTCCCTCCACAGATTCTAAAAGAAAACTTTCTTCTTTAAATACTCTCCTTAAAGAAAAATAGACTGAAAGGGGGGCTAAATAATCAGAAAAAAAACGTAAAGAAAGAACAAAAAGATTTATTTTTGAAGGAATTTTTTTCTTTATCTGGAGAAATTCTTTTAAGGAAGGATATATTTTCATAAAAATTGAATTAACAATTAAATTAATCTTTCAAAAAAACAGCTAAAATTTCCTGTATGGCAAGCTACACCTTTCTGATCCACAATTACCAGTAACGCATCTTTATCGCAATCATACCAAATCTCTTTAACTTCCTGAATATTACCACTAGTCTCACCTTTACGCCACAATACTTTTCTTGAACGGGACCAAAAACAGGTTCTTTTCTCCTTAAGTGTAATCTTTAAAGCTTCTTTATTCATATAAGCAAGCATTAATACCTTCTTTGTCTTTCTATCCTGAACAATTACCGGAATCAATCCTTCTTGATTAAATTTAAATTTTGGTAATCTTTTCCTCATTTTATCTTAAAGTGCAAAATTATATCACAAAATCAAGCGTATGGGAAACACTTTCCTACTCCTTCTTTCTGATTCAATATCTTTAACTACTTTCTCTTATATCTCCTCCATCTAAATTTACTCTTCTCCATTTATGAAAATAAATAAAAGGACGGTGAGAAATCTCTTTCTCTATACGCCTGCAGTAATGAGAAAAACCTTTCTCCTTTATAATTCGCTCAATATTCTGCCAGGAGACATCCCCACTATACAAATACCAAAAATTAAGATAAACTTGTTTTCTCTCTTCTTCTAAAGAATTTATCCACTTTAAAACTTTCTTACTTTTTACTCTTTTTCTTTCCATCTTAACTGCACCAATTTTTTCTAAATTATAAAGGATCTTTGTCTTCTCCCTTGTCAATAATTCTTCACAAGTAGCCTCTCTTTTACCAAATAATTTTCTTAAGGCTTTCTCTACTTTCTTTTCCTCAATTTTTTTATACTCTACCTCTCTTATTCTTCTCTCATACTCACATAAAGAGTTCAGGGTGGGAAGAAATCTTTTCTCTATCCAGCTTGCTTCTAATCTATATCTTCTCAGTATATGACTGGTAACCTCACCTTTTTCCTGAGCTTTCTTTAAATCAGACAAACTTTTATAACACAATATATTAGCTATAAAAAACCAGGCTTTATATTGATTATGAATATTCCTCCAATAGTTAGAAGAAATCCTTTTTAAACAGAACCAAGAAGCTTCTCTGAATACAGGATTTTTCTTCACATAATTATGTGACTTATAAATCTCAAAAACCATTCCTTTGGATCGGGCAATTATCCCTCCCAGATGCATCTTATAAAATTCATCACGTCCAGAATAAAAAATATTTTTCTCAATCATCATATCTACCAACTTCTTTAAAGGAGCTTTCTTCCCTATTAAATCTAAAAATTCCTCAGGCAATGTTTTTTTAAAAGCCATTCTAAAACTTTCTTTTCTTTTTCTCTATCCCAGCTTATATCTTTTATTACTAACCAGAATACTTTCTCCAGCAGAGGATAATCTTTATCAATCTCTGCTTCCTTTAGAATTTTTAAATAATCTAATTTACCTTTTTTTTGATAATAGTTCTTCAATCCGAAAAGACCAAAATTTACAAAACTTCTATAACCAAAACATTTTAAATCATTCTCAATCAAATATCTTTCTGCTTCCTCTAAACTTATTCTTTTCTCTTTTAAGCTTTGAGAAATCTTTATAAAATCCTTTGCTACTTTTTCAAATAACCATCTTATCGCTTTCTTGCGCATCTCTACATTATCCCACTTTGTTTCTTTTAATAACCAAGGAGCTGTTTTTAAAACAGGATCCCATCTCTCAAGTTCAGTAACTTTTATAATCCATTCATAGTTTTTATCTCCCAAAAAGGAAAATTTTCTTTGTAATTCCCTAAAGGTTGGGTATCTTATCCTATTTGTCAAAACAAAATTCTCTAAATCTTCATAATTTATTTTTCCTTGATGATATTTCTCTATTTTTTCCTTATATTCTTGAGGTAATCTCTTTAAAATATATTTTTTAAGCTTAATTATCTTTCCTTCCTCTTTTCCTCCACCTTTAAGATTTTTTTTCATCTCTATTTTTCTCTGCAAAAATCACTGATAATTCTAATTTTTCTGTGGCAGAGTTAACATGAAGAGGCTGGGTGAGTTTAGGAGTTCTATGGAAGAAAGAATTGGAAACTCCTAAATCCTTTCTACTATTTCTTCCTCCATCCAAATTCTCGATTCTCCATTTATAAAACGTTATCTTTCTCATCTCTGGTTTCGCCACTAAATAACTTCTTCTTTCTATCTTCCCTATATCTACTACGAAATCATCTTCAGTTAAATCTCCTAATCTCTTCCCCTCTCTTCTTATAATTTGAACATTCTTCTTCAAAATAGAAAACTTCTCCCAGAAAGTGTTTTCAAAATTAACAAAATTAGAATCATAGCGAATAAAAATTTCTACATTAGTTATCTCTTTCTTGAAAAACAGTCTTAAAAGATTCTCTATAACCTTTAAAGAGAAATCATCACTAAATCTTTGCGGAATATGTGCCAATCCTAAAATAACATTTTCTTTTTCTTTTCCTCTAAAAGCTACTACTGTGCAGCTGGCTACTCTTTTTGTCTTCAAAGGCTTAAGAACCTCTTTTCTTCTGCCTTTTTCTATCACAATCTCTCTCATCTTTACAGGAATCCACTCTTCTCTTACTATTCTTTCCTCTATCAACTCAGGAATTATCTGCTTTTTTAAATCATCCACTCTATATACCTCTATCCAGGGAATTTCTCTCTTACTGTAATCACCATATTCTTCCCCTCCATCCCGAGAAATTATTTCTCTTGTCAAATCCTGCAACTTCTGCTGAATAATTATTCTTCCTCCATCTTTTTCTTTTATCTTCTGTTCAATCAATTTAAATGCTTCTTGGTAAACTTTCTTATTTATATTCCCCTCTTTAAAACTTCTCCATAACTTATATCTTATTTCCTCCTCACCCAATATAAGAAAGGCTTTAGTTAAAAGTTTAATTGGTTTGCTATAATCAAGGGAAATAGACCACATTTCTAATTTTTTCACTAAATTCTCTGCATCTTCCTTTAAAATCCTTGCTGCTTTTTTGTTTATCTTTTCAGGAGAAGGCAACTGAGAGAATTTTTCTTCTATTACTTTTAATCCTTCTTCTAAGCCAATATAAACATCAGAGTAAGGATATAATCTTTCTACTTTTGAAGGATGAAAATACTCTTCTAAAGTATGAAATCCTATTCCTATATCTAAATAAAGTTCTCCATGTTTCCTTCCCAACGCAGAGGGCAAATTCACAATTGTATTTTCTATTAAATCCAATCCTAAGTTATTCACTCTTTCTTTTAAACAAGCAGGAAGCTCCTCTCTCAACTCCATCTTTTCTAAAACATTCATCTCTCCTAACTTAATTACTTCTAAATCCAAATCTCCAATTATTTGAGAACTCCAGTCTATCTCCTGCGATGTTTTATAAAGATAGGTAGGACTGCCAGTTATAGCGATTGCAACTTTATACTCTTTCTCATTAAGCTTAAAGACAACATCAAATAAAATTTCTAATAAATTCTTTCTTCCTTGAGGAGTAATAATCTGCCAGGCTTGAGGACTAAGATAACTTGGCATTTTATAATTCTTCTGAGAGATACCTCCATCTTTCTCTTTTGCTTTTTCGATCTCCCTTATCTTTTCTTGTACTCTAACTAACTGCTCGAAATCACCTGCTTTTTCCCAATTAATAGCGGCTAATTTAAATGACCTGAGAGCTTGCTCTATTTCTCCTAACTCTAAATTTATCTTACCAACTTCCTCATCCAGCTGTGCTGCATTTTTATAATTACCTGATTCATAGTAATATTTACTCGCTTTAGCTAAAGCACGCACTGCCCTCTCCTTTTCCCCTATTAATTTCCACAGATTACCTGCTTTTTCTGCATAAAAGGCAGCTTTTTGGTAGTTGCCTACTTCTTCATATAATTCGGCTAACCTACGAGAGTATTCTGGCAGGTTTGCTTCCTTCAGTTCTTCACTTAATCTTACAACTTTTTCTCCATATCCAATTGCTTTTTCTAACTCTCCCATCTTCTTAGCTAAGTTCATCGTAACGATACAATTTTCCAAAAGAGATTCTTTATCTTTTAAAACTTCTAAAAGGTTAGTTAAAATTTCATTATATCTTAATGATAAATCGTACCTTCCCTCCCTGCTCGCCTTTATAACCTTTTCTTTAAACCCTTTAGTTACCTCTTTTTCTTTAGCCCAATTTATAAAGAAATCTTTCTCTTTATCATCTGCCAACTCTAACATTTGAAAGATTCTATTAAAATAAGCAACATCCTCTAATCTCTCTTTATCTAAAATAACTACTTCCTCATTTATATCTAAATCTCTTACTGCTATCAAATAATCCCCCTTAAGCTTTTGGAAGAATTTTTTAAAGTATTTAATTCCTTCCGCAGGTCGATAAAAAGAAGTAACAGAAAAACCACTGTTTATTTTTATCAAATAAACAACCTCATTCATATAAACTCTCTCTCTATTTCTTAGATAAACTCCCCAAATTTTCAAACCCGTATATTTATCTTCATAAGAATAAATCAACTGAGCGAATTTAATAACTTCTTTAATTCTTTCCTCGAAATCTTCTCTTGAGTTAAAAAATCCTCGTGGCCATTCTCTGCTATGTTTTTCATATTTTCCCTGTATCTGCTCTTTGCTCATTATGAGATTAGATAAAAAAGAAGGAAGGGAAATTGCCCTTATGGGTTCCCCACTTCCATTTATCTTATACCAGTTTCCTTTTACTTCTCCTTCCAACTTCATCTCTTCTTTATCTTGAGGAGCAAGAAGAAATCTTATCTTCGCCTTTACAGAAGGTTTAACTTCTTCTTTTTTCTTTACTTCCTCTTCTTTTTCTTTCTTTCCTTCAGTCAATTTCTTCAAATTATTCCTTGCTTCCTCTATCTTTTCTAAAAATATCTTCAAAATCCTTTCTTCTTTTAAAAAGACTAAACTTTCCAGTTCTTTTCTGTATCCTTCCAAATACTCTAAAATCTCTTTTGCTCTCTTCTTTTCATACTTTCCTTTAGAAATAGAATTCTCCACTTCAGTAAGCAGAAAAAATAGAGAAGGTCTTTTTATTCCTATTATCTTAACCATCTTTATATATTCATCTATATAACATATAATCTCTCTTCCTATTTCTTCTCTAACCTGTAAATTCTCCTTATTTTTTTCTATTTTTCCCTTCCATTCTTTTAGCTTCTTCCTACTTATAGATAAACCTCTTTCTATTCTCTCATTTAGTTCTTCCTTCTCTTCCTCTAATTCTCTATAAAAAGATAATAACTCTTCTTTTCTTTTCAATTTTTCTTCA
>CAZESF010000028.1:0-10755 GCA_964515205.1 uncultured Planctomycetia bacterium | reverse complement strand
TAAAAAATCCTAAAGAACTTTTCATTCCTGCTGATATTTCTTCTGCTTCTTTTTTTATCGCTTTAGCTACTTTACTTGAAAATTCAGAAATAACAATAAAAGATGTAAGTATCAATCCTACACGTTTAGGGTTTATAAATATTCTTAAAAGAATGGGGGCAAAGATTAAAATTATAAATAAAAAGAGATATTTTGAACCTTATGCAGATATTGTTGTAAAATCTTCACCTCTTAAAGGAGTAAAGGTAAAAAAAGAAGAAATACCTCTCATGATTGATGAGGTACCTTTGTTATTTGTATGTGCTGCTTATGCTTCGGGTAAAACAGAAGTTGAAGGGTTAAAAGAACTAAAAGTGAAAGAGACGGATCGAATTCATTCTATGGTTTATAATTTAAAAAAAACAGGAGTGAATATAGAAGCTTTTCCTGACATTCAGAAAGAAGACTGGAAAGTAAAGATAGAGGGAATAAAAAAGATGGAGTCTACTTGTTTTAAAAGTTTTTCTGACCATCGCACAGCAATGAGCCTGATAATTTTTGGTATAGCAAGTGGGAAAGAATTTTTTATTGATGATATCCAATGCATTAACAAATCCTTTCCCGAATTTATCTCCTTAATAAACTCTTTAAAGTCATAAGTTTGGATAAGATGTTTTCTGAAAAAGATGAAGTAATTCCATCATAAAACTTGACACTTTCTGAAGGAAAAGGTAAATTAATACACTATGTTAGAAACCAGATATGATCCTAAAAAGGTAGAAGAAAAAATATATAAATTTTGGATAGAAAACAAATACTTTTCTTCCTCCATTAATCCCTCAAAAAAACCTTTCTGTATCGTGATTCCTCCTCCTAATGTTACAGGAATTCTTCATATGGGACATGCTTTAAACAATACTCTTCAGGATATCTTAATAAGATTTAAAAGAATGCAAGGATTTGAAGTTTTATGGATGCCGGGGACGGATCATGCTGGAATTGCTACACAGAATGTTGTGGAAAGGGATTTGGCTAAAAAAGGTTTAAGAAAGGAAGATATAGGAAGAGAGGAATTTTTAAAACTTTTATGGGAATGGAAAGAAAAATATGGAAATACAATTATTGAACAGCTTAAAAAATTAGGTGCAAGTTGTGATTGGGAAAGATTGCGTTTCACTATGGATAAAGAGTATTCTCAGGCAGTAAAAGAAGCATTCCTCAGACTGTATAAAAAAGGCTTGATTTATCGTGGAGAATATATAATCAACTGGTGCCCAAGGTGCAAAACTGCTTTAAGTGATGAAGAATCTCCCTATAAAGAGATTGATGGCTGGCTTTATTATTTGCGTTACCCTGTAAAAAGAAAAAATAAAGAAGAATATATTGTTGTTGCCACTACCCGTCCGGAAACAATGTTAGGAGATACAGCTGTTGCTTTTCATCCTCATGATGAAAGATATAAGTGGCTTAAAGAGGCAGAAATAATCCTTCCTTTTATAGGAAGAAGATTAAAAGTAATTGAAGATGAAGTTGTTGATCCTTCTTTTGGAACAGGTATAGTAAAAGTAACCCCTGCTCATGATCCTCAAGATTTCTTATTAGGAGAAAAATATAATTTGGAGTTTGTAAATATTATGCAAGAAGATGGATGTTTAAATGAAAATGCGGGAAAATTTAAAGGTTTGGATAGATTTGAGGCACGAAAAAGAATAGTAGAAGAATTAGAAAAAGAAGGGCTTTTTGAGAAAAAAGAGCCTTATAAGATAAACGCACGATTTTGTTATCGCTGTAATACAATTATTGAACCACGAATCTCTATCCAGTGGTTTGTAAAAATGAAGCCTTTGGCTAAAAAAGCAATTGAAGTGGTTGAGAAAGATATAATAAAATTTCATCCACCTCGCTGGAAAAAAGTTTATCTTAACTGGATGTATAATATCTGTGATTGGTGTATTTCTCGGCAAATCTGGTGGGGACATAGAATTCCTGCCTCTTTCTGTGAAAATTGCGGGAGAATAATTGTAGAGGAAGAGATAAAAAAATGTCCATTTTGTGGGTCTTCAAAATTAACTCCTGAAGAAGATGTATTAGATACTTGGTTTTCCTCTTGGCTTTGGCCAATAGCTACTTTTTATTGGCCTTTTAAAGATATAGAGGATAAGGAGAAAAAGATAAAAGAATTTAATTATTTTTATCCCACTCAAGTTCTGATAACTGCAAGTGAAATCTTGTTTTTTTGGGTAGCAAGGATGATTATGGCGGGTTTAGAATTTACAGGTAATGTCCCTTTTTATGATGTAATTATTCATGGAACAGTAAGAGATGAGAAGGGGAGAAAGATGTCAAAATCCTTAGGGAATATTATTGATCCTTTAGAAATTATTGATAAATTTGGTGCTGATAGTTTAAGATTTTCTTTAGCTCTTCTTTGTTCTACTGGAAGTGATGTGTATATATCTGAGGAGAAATTTTTAGTGGGAAGAAATTTTGCTAATAAAATCTGGAATGCTACACGCTTTATTTTAATGAAAAAAGAGGAAAATAATATTGAAATTAATGATCTTGAATTCAAATCTTCTTTAACTATCCCTGATAAATGGATAATTAATCTTCTTAATCAAACAATTGAGGAAGTAACTAATTTTTATGAAAACTATCGTTTTGCTGAAGCAGCAAAAAAACTTTATGAATTTTTCTGGCACACTTTTTGTGATTGGTACTTAGAAATTACTAAGGATAATTTTAATCAATTTTCTTTAAAAGTTTTACTTTATGTACTTATTAATACTTTAAAACTTCTACATCCTTTGATGCCTTTTATTACTGAGGAGATATTCCAGCGTTTAAAAGAATTTCTTAAATCAGAAGAAGCAATAATTATCTCCTTATGGCCGGAAAAGAAAAAGATTAACTTTTCTGAGGAGGAGAAAGAGATGATAGAGGAAGTTATTGAGTTGATAAAAGAAATAAGAAATTTTAAACTTCTTCTAAATTTAGCTTCTTTGAAAATAGATTGTCGGATAAAAGCACCTCAGAAAAAATTAGATTTTTTCAAAGAAAATATTAAATGGATAAAGAGGCTGGCTAATTTAGGAAATTGTTATTTTGAAGAGAAATTAACAAGAACGCTTTTGAAAACTAAGGATTTCTCTGTGGAATTTATAATGGAGAAAATAGATAAAGAGAAAATAATTCAAATTTTGGATAAAAAAATTGTTGGTTTAGAAAGGCAAATCCCTACTATAGAGAAAAGGCTTAAAAATACAGAATTTCTTAAAAAAGCATCTTTAGAGGTAATAGAACAACATAAAAAAAGACTAAAAGATTATAAAGAAAAGATAAATCAACTAAAGGTATGGAGGCAGAATCTTTCTCAAATTTAATAAAAAAAATTATTAAAAAAGCGTTGGAAGAAGATATAGGAAAAGGAGATATAACCAGTTTCTTTTGTGTTAAACCTGACAAGAAAATAAAAGCAGTTATTTTCTCCAATGAAAAAGGAGTTCTTTGTGGAATAGAGTTGGCTGAGGAAGTTTTTAAGTTTCTTGATTCTTCTTTAAATTTTAAGAGATTAAAAAAAGATGGAGATAGAATTAAAAAAGGAGATGAAATAGCCAGAATAAAAGGAAAAGCTTTAAGTATATTAAATGCAGAAAGAACTGCTCTTAATTTTCTTTCTTTACTTTCAGGAGTAGCTACTTATACTTCTCTTTTTGTAAAAAAGATAAAAAATACTTCTGCCAAAATTAGAGATACACGAAAAACCACCCCTTTGCTAAGAGTCTTGGAAAAATATGCAGTAAGAGTCGGAGGAGGAATTAATCATCGTCAAGGATTGTGGGACGGGATTCTTATAAAAGATAACCATCTGCGTGCAGCAGAATTAATAAAAAACAAAAAGATTAAAGAGAAAGAAATTGCGGAATTGTTTGATATTATAAGAAAAACAACTTCTTTTGAGATTGAAGTTGAAGTAGAAAATTTATACCAGTTTAAAAAAATTATCAAACATAAACCGGATATAATCCTTCTGGATAATTTTACACTTTCCCAAATAATAAAAGCGGTAGATTTTCGCAACAAGTTTTTCCCTCAAGTTAAATTGGAGGTCTCCGGAGGTGTAACCCTTGAAAATGTAGAAAAAATTGCTCAAACTGGGGTTGATTTTATTGCTGTGGGAAGTATTACTCATTCTCCCAAAGCAGTAGATTTTTCATTAGAAATTGATGAGTAGATTTAAACTGGTAAGTAAATTTAAACCTACCGGAGACCAACCCCAAGCAATAGAAAAATTAGTTAAAGGACTTAATGAAGGAAAAAGATTTCAAACTCTTTTAGGGGTAACAGGAAGTGGTAAAACATTTACTTTAGCTTGTGTAATAGAAAAGATAAATAAACCAACTCTCGTAATTTCTCATAACAAAACCTTAGCTAGTCAACTTTATGCAGAATTTAAAGAATTTTTTCCCTACAACAGTGTTGAATATTTTGTCAGCTATTATGATTATTATCAGCCAGAAAGTTATATTCCTCAGACAGATACTTATATTGAAAAAGAAGCATCAATTAATGAAAGGTTAGACAGATTAAGACTTTCTGCTACAAGTAGTTTAGTATCTCGGCGTGATGTAATCGTTGTTGCCTCTGTTTCTTGTGTTTATAATTTAGGTTCTCCTGAAGATTATCAAGAATTAATTCTTTATCTTGAAAAAGGTCAGACCACTCCCTTAGAAGCAGTACTAAAGAGGCTGGTAACTCTACAATATGAGAGAAATGATTTTGATTTTAAACGAGGGGTTTTCAGAGTAAAAGGTGATACATTAGATATATTTCCTACTTACCGAGAAAAAGCTATAAAGATTGAATTTTTTGCTGATGAGATAGAGAAAATCTATGAATTTGATCCTTTAACAGGAGAGAAAATATCTGAATTGGAAAAGGTAGGAATATATCCAGCAAAACATTTTATTATCTCCATGGATAAAATAGGAAGAGCTTTAAAAACTATTGAATGGGAACTTGAGGATAGAATAAATTATTTTAAAAAATTGGGAAAGATTGTAGAAGCAGAGAGATTACGTACACGTACTCTTTACGATATGGAGATGCTTAGAGAATGTGGATACTGTCATGGAATTGAAAATTATTCTCGTCATTTAAGCGGAAGACCTCCTGGCTCTCGTCCTTACTGTCTTATAGATTATTTCCCTGATGATTTTTTAACTATAATTGATGAGTCTCATGTTACTATACCACAATTGCGAGGAATGTATGAGGGAGATAAATCAAGAAAAGAAACTCTTATTGAATATGGATTTCGTCTTCCTTCTTGCTTAGATAACCGGCCTTTAAAATTTGACGAATTTATGTCTTTGGTTAAACAGGTCATTTTTGTTTCTGCAACTCCTTCAGAATTTGAAATAAATTTATCAGGTGGTGAGGTAGTAGAACAAATAATCAGACCCACAGGATTAGTAGATCCTGAGATTGAAGTACGTCCTACAGTTAATCAGATAATTGATATTTTAAGAGAAATTAGAAAAAGAGTAGAGAAAAATGAACGTGTGCTTATTACTACTTTAACCAAACGTATGGCTGAAGAATTAGCTTCTTTTCTTAAAGAAAAAAGAGTTAAAGTTACTTATCTTCACTCAGAAATAGAGACTATTGAACGTGCAAAAATCCTTAAAGATTTAAGACTTAAAAAATTTGATTGTCTTGTAGGAGTAAATCTTTTACGTGAAGGATTAGATTTGCCTGAGGTATCCTTAGTAATTATTCTTGATGCAGATAAAGAAGGTTTTTTAAGGTCAACTACAAGTCTAATTCAGGTTGCCGGACGTTGCGCAAGAAATGTTAATGCAAAAGTGATAATGTATGCAGATAATATTACCAAATCAATGAAAAAAGCTATTGAGGAAAGTAATCGTCGAAGAAGAATACAGCTTG
This sequence comes from uncultured Planctomycetia bacterium, assembly GCA_964515205.1. Lineage (GTDB taxonomy): Bacteria > Omnitrophota > Gorgyraeia > Duberdicusellales > 4484-171 > CAZBLX01. The sequence continues at coordinate 4,827 of CAZESF010000028.1, read as the reverse complement.
AGTATAATCGCAAACATAATATTACTCCTCAAACAGTAAAAAAAGCAATTCGTGAAGGAATAGAAACCTATTTAAAAGAAGAAAAAGAATTATACAAGCGCTTAGATATAAAAGAGAAAGAATTGGATATTATTGAAGCTATCGGTTATTTAGAAAAAGAGATGATGATAGCTGCAAAGAATTTGCAATTTGAGAAGGCAGCTCAGATTAGAGATAAAATAAAAGAGTTAAAACAAGCTTTAGAAAATAACAAATGATTGTTTTTGATGTAGGCAATACTTCTCTTAACTGCGGGATAGAAGAAAAAGGGAAACTAATAGAGATTATTAAATTACCTACTCAAGAAATTACTTTTAAAAAATTGGACAACTTCTTAAAAAATTTTCCTTCTCATAAAACAGTTATAGTCTGTTCAGTAGTTCCTTATGTTACTTCACTTTTTAGAAGAGTAAAAAAGAAAAAGATTATTGTTGTGGGAGAAGATATTAAAATTCCTATTCGCTGTTTTTACAATAAGAAACAAATTGGACAGGATCGTCTGCTTTCAGCATTCTCAGCAAGAAAAAAAAGTCCTTTGGCAAGATTAGTAATTGATTTCGGTACAGCAATTACTTTTGATTTTTTGTCAAAAAAAGGAGAGTATTTAGGAGGAATAATATTTCCTGGTATAGGTTTGTGTTTCAAAACTCTTTCTTTAAATTGTGCTCTTTTACCAGAAAATATTCGCAAAGAAAAGAAATTATCTTTTATTCCTAAAAATACTTCACAAAGTGTAAATAAAGGAATTATTGAAGGAATAAGTATTTTAATAAATAGTTGGGTGAAAAAATATAAAAAAAGATTCTGTTTAGATAAAAAAGAAAAAATCATCATCACAGGAGGGGAAGCAACTTTTGTTTTGAAAAGATTAAATTTCCCCTTTTTGTATTTTCCTCACTTAATCTTGGAAGGGCTAATCATTTTAGGAAAGAGGAGAAAGATTGAATATTTGTAACTTACTGATTTTGAAAAACTTAAAGAGGCAAAAAATCTCTTGACAAGCAAGATCTTTTAAATAAAATAATTAGCACTCTTAATACTTAACTGCTAATTAAAAAGGAGGTGGTAAGATGAAGATTAAACCTTTAGGAGACAGAGTGTTAATTAAACCATCTGAAGAGAAGGAAAAAACAAAAGGAGGAATTGTTCTTCCTGATACAGCAAAAGAAAAGCCTCAGGAAGGAAAAATTGTTGCTGTGGGAGAAGGAAGAAAAACAGAAGACGGAAAAACAATTCCTTTAACACTTAAGGTAGGAGATAGGGTATTATATGGAAAATATTCAGGAACAGAAATCACTGTTGATGGTGAGGAGTATCTCATTATGAGAGAGGAAGATGTTTTAGCAGTAATAGAATAAGGAGGTGAAGATGGCTAAGCAATTAATTTTTAATGAAGAAGCACGCCGTGCAGTACTAAAGGGTGTAGAAACTTTGGCAAAATCAGTAAAGGTAACATTAGGTCCTAAAGGAAGAAATGTTGTGATTGAGAAAAAATTTGGCTCTCCTACAATTACCAAAGATGGAGTTACTGTAGCAAAAGAGATAGAATTGGAGGAGCCTTATGAAAATATTGGAGCCCAATTAGTTAAAGAGGTAGCTGAGAAAACTTCAGATACTGCCGGAGATGGCACTACTACAGCAACAATCTTGGCTGAATGCATTTTCCGTGAAGGACTTAAGAATGTAGCTGCAGGAGCTAATCCTATGGCTTTAAAAAGAGGTATTGACAAAGCAGTTGAGGTAGCAGTTGAGGAGTTGAAAAAAATTTCTCAGGAAGTAAAGGATAAAAAAGAAATAGCACAAGTAGCAACAATCGCTGCTAATGGAGATGAAAAAATTGGCAATTTGATTGCTGATGCAATGGAGAAAGTAGGAAAAGATGGAGTAATTACCGTTGAGGAAGCAAAATCATTAGCAACAACCTTAGATGTTGTTGAAGGAATGCAATTTGACCAAGGGTATCTTTCTCCTTACTTTATTACGGATACAGAAAAAATGGAATGTGTATTGGAGGATCCTTATATTCTAATTTATGAGAAGAAAATCTCCAGTGTAAAAGATATTTTGCCTCTTTTAGAAAAAATTGCTCGTACAGGAAAACCTCTTTTAATTATTGCGGAAGAAGTAGAAGGAGAGGCTTTAGCAACTTTGGTAGTAAATAGAATCAGAGGAACTTTATCTTGCTGTGCAGTTAAAGCTCCGGGTTATGGCGATAGACGCAAAGCAATGCTTGAAGATATTGCGATTTTAACTGGAGGAAGAGCAATTACAGAGGATTTAGGGATAAAATTAGAAAGTGTTGAGTTAGAAGATTTAGGAAGGGCAAAAAGAGTAAGAGTAGATAAGGAAAATACGACTATTGTTGAGGGAGCAGGAAAAACGAGTGCGATTCAGGGAAGAATTAATCAGATTAAAAAGCAGATTGAAGAGACTGATTCTGATTATGATCGAGAAAAGTTACAGGAAAGATTAGCAAAGTTAGCCGGAGGAGTGGCAGTAATAAATGTAGGAGCTGCAACCGAGACAGAGATGAAGGAGAAAAAAGCAAGAGTTGAGGATGCTTTGCATGCAACCCGTGCAGCAGTTGAGGAAGGAATTATTCCTGGAGGCGAAATTGGACATTTACGTTGCATTCCTGCTTTGGAGAAACTGAAATTAGAAGGAGATGAGCAAATTGGAGTAAATATTGTAAAAAGAGCGTTAGAGGAACCTTTAAGGCAGCTTGTTTCTAATGCAGGATTTGAGGGTTCAGTGATTGTGGAGAAATTGAGAAAAGAAAAAACAAACATAGGGTTTGATGCAGAAAGAAATAGAATTTGTGATATGTTCTCTGCAGGAATAATTGACCCTACAAAAGTTGCTCGCACTGCACTTCAAAATGCTGCTTCTATCGCTTCCTTACTTGTCACTACTGAATGCGTAATAGCCGAGAAACCAGAAAAAGAGGAAAAACAGCCTCAACAACCCCCATATCCTGAATACTAATTCGGAAAAACTCTCTCTACCCCCCTCTTCTTTAGAAAGAGGGGGGTAGCGTTTAAAAACAAAAGATTCTAAAAAACTTTTCTAGATTGAAGGAAGTCCGATTTAACCTACGAGGTTGAACTGAGAAATGTAGAAATAACTTGTAAAATAAAACTTTATCTAAAAATAATAAATAATAACTTTTTTTAAGCTTGTTATAAAAAAAATTTTTTTTATAATGTATAATGATGAGAAATTTGTGGAATTTTTCTTTGGGATTGTCTATTTTTATCCACACATTAGCCTTGGTAAAGTTTTCTCATCTTAAACTGGTAAAGATTGAGAAAAAAGAAACCAAAATAATAAAAATTTTTCCTCAGGAAACTAAAAAGATAAAAGAAACTATTGTAAAAAACAATTTTACTTTTAAAAAACCTCCTCCTTATATTGAAAAATTAGCAAAAAAAACACTTATAAGAAAAGAGGAACATCGTTTAGAAGAAAAACCGATTTCTACCCCTACCAAAGAAGTTCTTTTTTCTTCTTTTCCAAAAAGTTTGGAAAAATTTAAGAAAAACCCCGCTTATATGGAGTATTACAAATTGATTCGGGAAAGAATAAGAAGAAATGCTTATCGCTATTATGATATAGATGAAAATGGTATAGTTTATTTGTGTTTTGTCGTTTTAAACAGTGGAAATTTGGCTCAACTTACTCTATCTAAAAAAACAGAAGCTTCCTCTAAATTAATAGATATCGCCTTAAGAAGTGTTAAGGAATCAGCACCCTTTCCTCCTTTTCCTAAGGAGTTAAATTATCCCCAACTTCAATTTAGCGTCTCAATTCATTTTAAAAACAATTGACACTATTTTTTTCTGTGCTATAGTAAAAAAATATGAAAAGAAATCCTGCAGTAGCAGGGCAATTTTACCCAGAAAATTCTCAACAACTAAAAGAGATGATTACCAGTTTTAAAAAAGGAATTTCTCAAAAAATTTCTTCTAAAGGAGTCATCCTTCCTCATGCAGGATATATATATTCAGGAAAAGTAGCCGTGCAAACAGTAGAGAAAATTTTGCCAGAGAAAAGATTAATAATTTTAGGACCTAACCACACAGGATTAGGAAAAGATTTCAGTGTATATAGAAAAGGAAACTGGTTTACTCCCTTAGGAGAAATCAAAATTGATGAAGAACTGGCTGATTTTATACTGAAAGAGGAAGGTCCACTTAAAGAAGATACTTTGGCGCATCAATTTGAACATTCTATTGAAGTAGAACTTCCTATTCTACAGTATTTTTTTGAACAATTTATTTTTGTTCCTATTATCTGTAGAGAAGATACTTTAGAGACTTATAAAAAAATAGCTGAACAAATTTATAAAGGGATTAAAAAAATTAGGGAAAAAATATTGGTAATAGCCTCCTCTGATATGACTCATTATGAACCAGATTCAGCAGCGAGAAGAAAAGATCGTTTAGCAATTGAAGCTATACTTAATTTAGATGTAGAAAATTTTCTTAAGGTAGTAAAGGAGGAAAATATTACTATTTGTGGGGTTGCTCCTATCTCAATTACTTTAATACTTACAAAACTACTCAAGGCAACAAAGGCAGAAGTGACTCTTTATCAGACAAGCGCTGATGTAAGCAAAGATTATAGTAGTGTAGTGGGGTATTTGGGAGCAATTATTAGCTGAGATTGATATGGAAGAAAATATAAAGAAAAAAGTAGATGAAGACTGGAAAAAACAGGTAGAAAAAGAAAGAAAAGAAGCTCAAGAAAGAAATGAAAAATATCATACTCCTACTTTTTCTATTTTTC
>CAZESF010000027.1:0-10935 GCA_964515205.1 uncultured Planctomycetia bacterium | reverse complement strand
AAATCACCCTTCCATCATCCAATCTCATCTTTGGTCCGTAAGTATTAAAAATTCGCACTACTCTTACATCTAAATTATGTTTACGCATATAAGCATAAACCAAACTTTCCGAGATTCTTTTTGATTCATCATAACAGGAACGCATCCCCACTATATTTACATTCCCATTGTATTCTTCAGTTTGAGGATGAACTTGAGGATCACCATAAACTTCACTTGTTGAGGCTAAAAAAAATTTTGCTTTTTTCTCTTTTGCAATTCCCAAACAATTATAAGTTCCCAAAATCCCAGCTTTTAATGTTTTTATAGGGTATTTTAAATAATAGAGAGGTGAGGCAATAGAGGCAAAATGAAAAACCCAATCTATTTCCTCAGAAAGATATAAAGGCTGGGATACATCATGATTTATAAATTTGAAGTTGGAAGAGGTTAGAAATTCTTTGATATTTTCTTGAGAGCCGGTGATAAGATTATCTACACAGATAACTGAATAACCTCTTTCTAAAAATTTTTTGCATAAATGAGAACCAATAAATCCACAACCTCCGGTAATAAGAATTTTTCTTTCACTTAAACTCATCACTAAAGCCTTACTACATTTTCAAATTTTTTCTTGTATACATTGCGTGTATCAAAAATCAATTTAGCTTTTTCTTGAATTCTTTCATAATCAATATTGGTGTGTGCAGTAGCAATTATTACACAATCGTATTTACTTATCTTAGATAGACTAAATTTTATTCTTCTCGTATTTAAACTGCCAATTTTTAAATAAGGAACTAAAGGGTCAAAATAATCAACTTTTATCTTTCTTTTTTTAAATTCCTCAATTATTTCTAAAGCAGGAGATTCTCTTAAATCTTTAACATCTTCTTTGTAAGTTACTCCCAAAATTAAAATTTTTGCTTTTTTTAAAGTTATTTTTCTTTCACCAAGAAGCTTTAAAACTCTATTTACTACATGCTTAGGCATATAACGGTTAATAAGAGAAGCTAAATCAATCATCTTTGTCTTAAACCCTATTTTTTTTGCTTTCCAAGATAAATATAAAGGATCGCAAGGAATACAATTATGAACCAAAGTGCCATAAGAGGTAACAAGAGTATGAGTATTTTTAACTTCCAGAGAATACACATAATCTCCTTCAATTCTTTCTATTCTTTTTATCTTCACACCAATAAATCCCTCGTATTTTTTAAATCCCCAATTAGAAATTATCTTACGCTTATTAAATAAGTACCTTTTCAATCTATTTTTTTTCTCATCTAAAAAAATATTTTTAAACTTCTTAATTTGATTATAACCACGAATGTACAACAAACCTTCTCTTTTCTTGAATATAGGAATTATCCCCAACTCTTGCAAAAGAAATATCACCTGTTGAAATAATTTTTTGCTTGAAGAAAAATAATTTATCCCGGCAGAATTGCAAAAATGATAATATTCTTTTTGACTCTTCTTATAACGAAACTTACCAATTCTAATCTCAACACCCCCGTCACCTCTAAAAATACCCTTTAACAACTCCCACTTATGTCTGGTTGATAAAGTAAAAAAAATTGCCGGAATACTCATCTCATAAGAATTCTCTCCGCATTTTAAAATATCCCTTAACAATAGACCAAACAGATTAGAAGAAATTTTTATATGAACACTTTTCCATTTTTTAGAATAATAAATACTATATTTAATTTTCATACTTTTTAATATATTACATATATCCTCAATACACTCTTTTTCCTGAACGTTGAAAGAAAATCTTACTCTTAAAGACTTATCTTGGGTAAGACATCCTTCGCTCAAATAGTATCCTATAAGTCTGCAAAATTGAGGAGTAATAGTAATTACTGCGGGAAACTGAGTGTAAGAGACACCCTTTCCTGAACACAAAGTTATATATCTATGATCCACCGAAATAATTTTTTCTTCTTCAGCATATAAAAAATACTTCAAAGGCAAATAGTCATTTCGAATGTAGTCATAATAATAACGAGTATCAAATTTAATCTTATAAATATCTTTTTTAAACGCCCTCCAAGAAAATAAATTAGAACGAACTCTTAATTTATCAATCAACTCCCCTCTTTTATTTTCTTTTTTTATCACCTCAATCAAATCAATCACCAAATTATTTTTATCTTCTTCTCCAGAAAAATGAGGCAAAACAAACGGAATCTCTTCGCCTTCTTGTAACTCTTCGGCAAATTTAACCCTCAACTTCCCTTTCTCTATCACAAAAATAGGATGTTTATCAGAAACAGTTATTTTACGATTGTCGCGAGTAATTATTCTAAGTAATTTGCTTTTTATCTTGCGACGACTAATAAGTTCTATTGGCTTGAAACAAACTTTTTCCTCTTCCACATCAAAGCTAAGAATATCATAAGAAACTAAGGGTTTAAAAAAATCTATTCCTTTTATCCTTTTCTTAATGGAATTTTTCATAATCTCTTTGACAAATTCCTCTAAGGTATAAAACTCCACTCCTTTACAATTTTTTGTGACAATAAATTCTTCTCTTCCTAAACAATGTCCACCTATCCCTGGTCCTGGCCAGAAAGACATAAATCCAAAGGGTTTAGTTTTTGCTGCCTTAATTACCTCCCATATATCAATTCCTAATTTATTACATAAAAGAGCAAACTCATTCACTAAAGCAATATTTACCAAACGAAAGGTATTCTCCAACAATTTAGCGGTCTCAGCTACTTCTGGAGTAGAAACAGGGTATACTTCTTTTATAATTTGTGAATACAAAAGCTTAGCTAAATCCGTAGATTCCTTATTTATCCCCCCCACAAGTTTAGGAATATTTTCTAATCTGAATTTTTTATCTGCAGGATTTACTCTTTCAGGAGAAAAACAAAGAAAAAAATCCTTCTCCTCCAATCCAGATTTTTTAAGAATAGGAAGGACTACTTCTCTTGTTGTTGTTGGGTAAGATGTGCTTTCTAAAATAATTAGTTGTCCTTTTTTTAAATATTCTTTTATTGCAGAAGCAGCCTGAATAACATAAGAAATATCAGGAATTTTTACTTTTTTTAAAGGGGTAGGAACACAAATAATTATTATATCTGAGGAAGAGATAACTTCTTTTTTTGTGGTGGGAAAGAATTTATTTTTTTTAATAAAAGAAAGCAGATGTTTGAAATCTACATCAACAATATAACTTATTCCTTTCCTGATGCGTCTTATGCGAGAAATATTTGTATCTAATCCATAGACAAAAAAACCTTTCTCTAAAAACGCTGAAACAAGAGGAAGCCCTACATAACCTAAACCTATAATACATATTTTTGCCTCTTTTTTTCTTATCTTTTCTTTTAAGGAATTAAAGACTTTCTTCATCTTCCCACACCAATATAAATAAATCCTAATTTTTCTAAATCTTTTCTTTCGAACATATTTCTTCCATCAGCAATTAAAGGAAGATGCATGAGTTTTTTAACTTTTTTAAAATCTATATTTTTAAATTCATCCCATTCAGTTAAAAAACATAAGCAATCTGAGGATTTGGCTGCTTCATATATATTTTGAACAAATTTTATTTTTTTTCCTTTAAATACTTTTTTCGCCTCCCCAATTGCTTGAGGATCATAAGCTACAACTTTTGCCTTCTCTTCTAAAAGATAATTGATAATCTCTATTGAAGGTGCTTCTCTCAAATCATCAGTATTGGGTTTAAAAGACAGCCCTAAAACAGATATTTTTTTATCTTTAAGAATCCAGAGATGTTCTTTAATTTTTTCTACAAAATAAATTCTCTGTTCCTGATTTATCCTTTTAACTTCTTTAAGAAGATTAAAATCATAACCTAATTTTTTTGCAATATAAATAAATGCTTCTAAGTCCTTAGGGAAACAACTTCCTCCCCAGCCAATCCCTGCATTTAAGAAATCTTTACCTATACGGGGATCTAACCCCATTGCCTCTGATACTTTCTTTACATCTGCTCCGGTAAGGTCACAAATTCTGGAAATAGCATTTATAAAAGATATTTTTGCCGCCAAAAAGGAGTTGGAGGCATGTTTTATAATCTCGGCAGTATTAATATCAGTAACAATAATTTTTGTCTTTAAAGGTGCATAAATTTCTTTTAAAATTTTTTCTGCCCTTTTTGACTCTACACCAATCACAATTCTTGCCGGATAAAAGAAATCATAGACAGCTCTTCCTTCTCTTAAAAATTCAGGATTTGAGGCTACATCAAAAAAGGCTTTATTTTTACGAAAACGCATAATCGTTTCTTTCACTTTAAATCCTGTCTGAACAGGAACAGTAGACTTTTCTACAATTAATTTATAAGAATTTAAATTGTAAGCAATTTGACAAGAAACTTTTTCTATTGCGGTTAAATCTGGTGATCCATCCGGATTAGAAGGTGTGCCTACAGCGATAAATATAACCTCTGAATCTTTAACTGCCCCAGATATAGAAGTAGTAAATTTAAGCCTGCCTTTCTTGAAATTTTTTTTAACCAATTCTTCAAGTTGCGGCTCATAAAAAGGAATTTTAAGTTTATTTAAATTTTTAATCTTTTCTTTATTACTATCTACACCAAAAACTTTATGCCCTAATTCAGACAAACAGGCTGCAGTAACCAATCCTACATGACCACAGCCAATTACGCAAATTTTATAACTTTTCTTAATATGTTTTTCTTGCCCCATGATAAGTATGCTCCAAACCAAAATGAATTTTAGGAAAAGCCTTTATTCTAAAAACTATCCAGAAAGTTAAATTTTTCTCTTTATCTACATCCAAACCTATATCCATAAGCCAGCAATGTAAATCTCTTCTTAAAATATACTGCTGTTCCCTGAAGCGACCTTCTTTAAACTCGTAACGTAAGTAATTCTTGAACTCCCATTTAGGATTTATTTTATAATAGAAAGAAAGTGTTGATTGAGAGCTTTCTTTCTTTGCATAGCGATGTCCAAAAAATATTCTATAGCGATTACCTATTATACCTAAATCAACGTTTGCTTCTTTAAAAGCACGACTATTGAAATCATAAAAGAAATCTGAATCTAAAGATAAATTTCTTTTTGGATAAATTTCTAAATCTATTTTAAGATTATCAAAATGAGAGCCTTTATTTTTCTCTTTTATTTTATACTCTACAGTTGGGGAAAAATATAAAAATGTCCATTTTCTTTTATCATTTTTTGCCTCTACTATATTTTCTAAGGTAAAATATAAAGAATCTTTACCAGAAACGTTATCAATTTCATCAAATTGAAAAAGGTGGGAGGAGGAGACTGTAGGAGGATGGATATATTCATATTTTAAAATAGGGGTAATTGTGTGACGCATTTTAGAGATTTTTTCTCCCCAAATATTAAAGTCAGCATCAAAAATTTTGTAGAGTTTAGTGCTTAAATCAATACCACATCTCGAAGTAACTCTTTCTGTATCCTCAAGGTAGATATTTTTTGAATAGTAAGTAAAATCGCCTCCTACATAAGGATTAATTCTTAACCATTTTATAGCTGAAGATAGACTGAAAATATTCTGTGTATAAAATCTTAAGCTATCATCATCAGAAGAAGAATCTGCTCTTTTTTTAGTGAGATTAGAAAAACTGGTTTTTGATTGAAAATATAAAGGAAAACTCTTTGAAATTCTTTGTTTATAAAAATTATATTCAATCTTAGGCAAATACTCAGTCTCTTCAAAAAAACGATTGGTTCTTTTCTGGACTAATAAAGAGAAAGAAGAGTTTTTTAGATGATAATCAAAAAGTAAGTAAGAAAGTGGATGGGGATTTTTCTCATATTCTCGATAAAAGAAATCTTTTTTAAAATCTTTATCAGAGAATTTATTAAACTCTGCAATTAAAGATAAATTATCTTTTCTGAAATTATAAGAAAATTCTCCACTATAACGATGATAAGGAACATAGGAGGGTAATTTATCCTTTTTGTAAAACTCATCCTCTATGTAATAAAGCTTAAGGAGTGCTTCACCAAAACTATTTTTTAAAGAATGAATTAAACCAAAACCTTCTCCTCTTTCCTCATACTCGTCAAAAATCAACTTTCCTTTATTATTTTGAGAAAAATGGTAACGGAAACGTGTAAGCAGATAATATCCCCAGTCTTTACTTTTTCCTCCCGAGATTTGAAAGGGAAATGATTTTTCTTTTAAAGACTGAACATAATAGGGAAAGTAAAAAACAGGAATTTTTCCTATAAAAAGCACTACTGATTTAGCTTTTATCTTTTCCTTAGGATAAATTATAATTCTTTTTGCCTCCAGCCGGTAATGAGGATTTTTTAAATTACAGGTAGTAATATAACCTTTTTTAAGAATATACTTTTCCTTCATTTTTTCAGCTTTTTTTGCTCCTCCATAAAAAGGAGGGGATTCTATCCGTATCTTTCTCATCTCTGCCTGTTTTTTATCAAAATCATAATCAGCACAGGAAGCAAAAACCTCACCCTTAGGAGAAGTTATTTTTATATTTCCTTCCAGATATGCTCTGTTATTTTCGGCATCGTAAATAGCCTTATCACAGATAATTTTAATATCTTCATACTTTATTTTTACATTATTTTGTGCAATTACTTTCTTTTCTTCTTGGAGAAAATTTACTTTTTCCGCATCAATCACTACAGGAAAGCTAATTTTTCTCTCCTGAGGATAGCTATAAAGGAGGGGAAACAAGATAAAGAAAATAAAAGATAAAAAACAAAGATTATCCCTTTTCACTTACCAATACTTTCTTTTAAACTCCGCCAATCTTTTAAGAATCTTTCTATCCCTTTATCTGTTAAAGGATGTTGCATAAGTTTCTCGATTACATAAAAAGGTAAAGTCGCACAATCTGCACCAATTCGCATTGCCTCCAAAAAATGGATAGGATGACGAATTGAAGCAACTAAAATTTTTGTAGAGATATTATAATTATCATAAATCACTCTTATATCCTTTGCCAAGTTCATCCCTTCCCAAGAAATATCATCAAGTCTTCCCACAAAAGGAGAGACAAAAGTTGCCCCTGCTTTAGCTACCAGAAGTGCTTGAGACGGAGAAAAGCACAGTGTAAGATTTGTCTTTACTCCTTCGCAAGATAATATCTTTGTTGCTTTAAGTCCCTCTATCGTTGAAGGAATTTTAATTACAATTTTAGAAGAAATTTTTACTAATTCCCTCGCCTCTTTCACCATCCCTTCAGCATCTAAAGATATAACCTCAGCACTTACCGGACCATCAACAATTTTACAAATCTCTTCCAGTTGTTTGCGTGGTTCCTTTTTTTCTCTTGCTAAAAGTGTAGGGTTTGTGGTTACTCCGTCTAAAACTCCATAAGAATTAGCTTTTTTTATCTCTTCTAAATTTGCCGTATCAATAAAAATCTTCATTTTTACTCCTTTCTTAAATTTTCTTCTGCCAAAATAGAAGCACCAATAACTGCACTATCTTTAAGTTTTGCTTTTTTTATCTCTAATCCTTTAAGATTTGGCCACATAGTATATTTTTTTATTGTTACAAAAAGTGGTTTTTTAAACACAGAAAAAGCTCCTGATATCCCTCCTCCCAAAACCACCATTTCAGGATTAAAAATATTAATCATTCCTGATAAAAATCTTCCCAGATAATAGCCAAAATCTTGCCAGGCTAAAAGAGCCTCTTTCTCATTATTTTTGGCTCGCATATAAATTTCTTTAACTTCAATCTTTTCTCTTTTTAAACGATAATATTTTTTCTGGATAAATTTTGCCCCAACAAAACTTTCAATACAACCAGATGAACCACAACTACATTTTCTTCCTTTTAAAGTCATAGGAACATGACCTAATTCAAAAGCACTCATCTTACCTCTTAAAATCTCTCCATTCCAGCCAATAGAACTACCTACACCTGTTCCTAAGGTTAGAAAAATCACCCTCTTTTTTCCTTTAGCTACTCCCGCTTTTAACTCTCCCAATCCAAATAAATTAGCATCATTATCCACAAATACAGGTAATTTAAAAATCTCCTCCAGCTTCTCTTTTAAAGGAAAACCCTCCCATCCTTTCACATTGGGAAGATAATAGATAAAACCTTTCTCTATATCTACTATTCCTGGAGCTCCTATCCCTACTGCTTTAAAATTAAAAGAAATCCTTTTTTTAAGTTCATCTAATTCTTTTAAAAATACTTCTTTTTTAAGAAGTTGCTGTGAGGAAAATACTATCTTTTTTACTATTTTTCTTCTTTTTACCAACCCAATCTTAATAAATGTACCTCCCCAGTCTATTCCCAGATACATAAGAAATATTTTATCTTACCGGTTACATTTTTCAAACTTAAACTTTTTCTCCAAATAGACACAATCTACTTTTGCCTAATTTTTTTGCCTCTTCCAAGACCTTTTCCGCCTTTTTAATTAATTCTTGAGCAGAATTAGCATCGTCATCAAAGGTAGCTGCTCCAATACTTACGGTTACTTTTGCTTCTTTATTTTCTAAAACAAACTCCTCATTAGCAACTAAGTCAATAATTCTAGCTGCTACTACTGATACCCCTTTTTTATCTGTATGAGGAGTAATTAATGCAAATCTATCTTCTTTAAGATAAGCAGGTAAATCTGTTCTTCTTGTTTTTGTAAGAAGAATTTTGGCTATTTTTTTTAAAATAAAATTAACTTTTTCTCCCCATCTATCTTTATGTTTGCTGAAATCATCAACATCAATTATTAAAAGAGAAAACTTTTGAGGGTAACGCGAGACTCTTTCCACTTCTCTTTTTAATATCTCGTCAAAATATTTACAATTATAAACCCCTGTAGCTTCATCTAAAATACCTAATCCTTGAGGTAATCCTCTTTTTTTTACCTCTGCTATTAGACGCTGTCTTTCTAAAGCATGTAGAATAGCTAATTTTAGTTCATCAAAATTAAAAGGCTTAGTAACATAATCGTAAGCCCCTTCCTTCATAGCTTCCACTGCTAAAGGAATTGAATCGTAAGTAGCAGCAACGATGATTGAAATATCACTTCTTGTTTCCTTAAACTTACGCAAAATCTCTATTCCTTTAACTTCTGGTGTATCAATCTCGGTAATTACTATATCAAGAGGAATTTCTTTAAAAATTTCTAAAGCTTCATAAAAAGAGGCAGCGGTATAAACTAAATAATCATTCTCTAAATATTGCTCCAAAGTATGCCTTACATAATCATCTCCATCTATAATAAGAATTCTTTCTTTTTGCATACCATCCCCTTTACTTAATTAATCTATATAAAGAAATTTTTTCTCACTGGTATTACATTTTATTTAAATATACTCAAACATTCTCTCTAATGCTTTTTTTGCTTTATTAATTATTTCCTTTTTAAGAATTATCTCAAAAACTTCATTTTTTAAACTATCAAAAAGACTTTCTAAAGTAATCTTTTTCATATCCTGACAGATACGAGGTATTCCTAAGGAATAAAATTCTTTATAAGGATTCTCTTTCTTAAGCCGATAAATAAGTCCTTCCTCAGTTCCGATAATAAATTTATTATTTAAAGAGTATTTTGCACGTTTAAGCATCCCTGAGGTAGAGAGGACAAAATCAGCTCTCTCAAGTAACTCTGGAGGTGCTTCCGGATGCACTAAAACTTCCGCATCCGGATAAAGAGTTTTTACTCTTTCTAAATCTTCTAAAGAAAACCCTTGATGCACATAACAATAACCTTGGGTCAAAATAATCTCTTTATCAGAAATATTTTTCTTAACCCACCATCCCAAATTCCTATCAGGAACAAAGATTACTCTCTTTGCAGGAATATTTTTTACAACTTTAACCGCATTTGCTGAAGTGCAACAAACATCAGATAAAGCTTTAATTTTTGCTGAAGAATTAACATAACTTACAACCCAGGCATCTGGATATTTCTCTTTTAAAAAAAGAATATCTTTCTCTTTTATCATCTCTGCTAAAGGACATCCGGCAGAATCAGAAGGAAGAAGAACTTTTTTTTCAGGAGAAAGAATTTTAGTAGTCTCAGCCATAAATCTCACTCCACAGAAAACAACTAAATTTTGTTCTAAGCTTTTTGAGACTCTGGCTAATTCTAAAGAATCTCCTACAAAATCAGCTAAATCCTGAATTTCAGGAATCTGGTAATTATGGGCAAGAATTATTGTTTTCTTTTTCTTTTTTAACTCTTTTATTCTTTCAGCTAATTTAGTTCTATCCTCCATAAAAAGTAGTAATTCCTGCTAAGATTACACAATCCCTTACACTGAAAAAAAGGTATATTTCCTATAAGTCCACAAATATTTTGGCTACTCTCATTTTTTAAGAAAATATCTTAACATTATTTATTTTTCTGTCAAATATTCAAATCAAGAAAATCCTTCGCAAAATATACTCCTATCTGATAAACTTCCTCTTTTTTACTTTGATGAATAACCTGACAGGCAATTTTCTTTATTTCTTTATCTTCTAATTGAATATAACAGATTACTTCTTTTTCTTTTAACCCTTCAGGAAAAAGCAATAACGCACCTTTTTTTGAAATATTTACCACTTTCGCTTCTTTATCCATCAATTTTATTTTTAAAGAAACAGGTGTGAATCTTATCCAACGGCGTCTTTCCCAAAATATTCTATCTCTTCCTGCTTTCTTTGCCCGGTATAAAGCATTATCTGCCACAGTTATAAGTTCACCGATAGAGGTAGCATTATAAGGAAAGCTGGCAATGCCGGCACTGAATTTTATCTTAATATCCTTTTGATGGGTTTTAATCTCTTTTTTAGATAATTTTTCTTTAATTCTCTCGCCAACTATTTGTGCCTGATTTGGTCCTATTTCAGGTAAAATAATTAAAAACTCTTCTCCTCCATATCTACCCACCACATCTATGTTTCTTACGTTTTCCCGCAAAACACAAGCAAATTCTTTAAGAATTACATTTCCTGTAAGATGTCCATAAGTATCATTTATCTTTTTAAAAT
>CAZESF010000026.1:0-11364 GCA_964515205.1 uncultured Planctomycetia bacterium | reverse complement strand
GCTTAATCTTCCTTTAAGACCTAACCCTTCAGTGAAGATAGATTTTATGCCTTCAGGAGTATTGATAGAAAAATTTAGAAAGATTCTGGGAGAAAATTGTGAGGTGGTAGAATTTAGAAAGAGTAAAAAAAGAGGAAAGGTTATAGAAAAAGAGGTAATTCTTAATTCTTTAAAAATCAGACCTCAGACGATAAAAGATATAGCTATTGTTTTAAAGGCATCAGAGAAGAAAGCAGAATACTTTGTTAAAAATTTAATTAAAGAGAAGAAAATATATAAAGTTATAAGGAATAAGAAGGTTTTTTACCTGGCAAAATGATAAAAGAAAAGGTAAAAGAACTTTTTTCAAAAATTCCTCCTTATGTGGAGGTTGTTGCTGCTACTAAAAAAAGGACACCTGATGAAATTAAAGAGGCAATAGAGGCAGGGATAAAGATTATTGGCGAAAATTATGTTCAGGAAGCAGAGAAAAAGAGGCAGGTTTTATCTAATTTAAAAGTAAGTTGGCATTTAATTGGTCATCTTCAGAAAAACAAAGTTAAGAAAGCAGTAAGGATTTTTGATGTGATTCAAACCCTTGACTCAATCAAGCTGATTGAGCTTATCAATCGGGAATGTGAGAAGCTAAATAAGGTTATGCCGGTAATGATTGAGGTGAATATAGCTTCAGAACCTCAGAAAAGCGGAATTTTGCCTTCTTCTATTTTTAACTTTGTAGATGAATTTTTAAAGAAAGAATTTAGATATGTAAAACTTATCGGATTAATGACTATGGGTCCTTTTTTAGAAGATAAAGAAAAATTGCGTTCTTATTTTAAAAGAACAAGAGATATTTTTGAGGAAGTGAGAAATAAATATAAAGAGCTTGATGAGTGGAGGTATCTTTCTATGGGGATGAGTGATAGTTTCTCTATTGCCATTGAGGAAGGGGCAAATATGATAAGGATAGGAACTTTTATTTTTGGAGCGCGTAATGAAGATTGAGATTCTTTTGGATAAAGAAAAGGCTTCAGAGGAATTTCAAGTAGGCTGGGGATTAAGTTTTCTTATTGATAGAAAGATTCTATTTGATACAGGGGAAAATTTTGAATATTTAAAACATAATGCAGAATTATTGGGAATAGATTTAAAAAAGATAAAAAAGATATTTATTTCTCACCAGCACTGGGATCATACAGGAGGTTTAGATGGACTTTTAGAGATTAATAATCAGGTTGATGTATATGTATGCAAGTCTTCATCTCAAGATTTTAAAGAAAGTATAAGAAAGAAGAAAGCAAATTTAGTTGAGGTAAAGGATATTTTGAAGATAGATGAGGGGATTTATTCTTCAGGAGAGTTAAGAGCAAATTACAAAGGGGAGCCTTTATATGAGCAGTTTTTAATTATAGAAAAAGATAATTTTTTGGTAGTGTTGTGTGGTTGTTCTCATGCGGGAATTTTAAATATTGTAGAGAAAATAAGTTTTGATTTAAAAAAAGAGATAATTGCTGTGATGGGAGGTTTTCATCTTCTGGATAAAGAAGAAAGATTTGTGCGGTTTATTATTGAGGAGTTAAGAGGAAAAGTAGAAAAAGTTGGGCCTTCCCATTGTACAGGGTATCCCGCGATTTCCTATTTTAAAGAAGTTTTTAAAGAAAATTTTATAGAGATAAAGGTAGGCAAGAAGATAGCTGTATAATGGTAAGTTTGCTTCAATTAGAGAATAATAGTTATGCAGAAGTTGTGGATATAAGAGGAGGTTCAGGTTTTCTGCGCCGTTTAGAAAGTATGGGGGTGAGGGTAGGGTGTAAAATTTTAAAGATTAGTGATACTCCAGGTCCAGTAATTATTAAAGTAGGAAGTACTCAACTGGCTATAGGAAGAGGAATTGCTTCTAAAATTTTTGTAGAAAAATTATGAAAATTTTGCTTTTGGGGAACCCCAATGTAGGAAAGAGTGTAATTTTTTCACGTCTTACAGGAACAAAGGTAATTGTTTCTAATTATCCTGGAACTACTGTTGAGTTCACAAAAGGATTTATCAAAATTTTTGATTTCAAAGCAGAAATCATTGATGCCCCCGGTTCTTACACTCTCACTCCTACTAACAAAGCAGAAGAAGTAGCAGTTAAATTAATAAAAGAAGCAGATATTATCATTAATGTTGTTGATGCGACTAATTTAGAGAGAAATCTTCTTTTAACTTTAGAAATAATTAAAAATGTGAAAAAGCCATTGATTATAGCCTTAAATATGTGGGATGAAACAAAGCATAAAGGAATAAAGATTGATATAGAGAAACTAAAAAAAATTCTTGATGTGGAAGTAGTTCCTACCTGTGGATTGAGTGGGGAGGGGATAAAAGAATTAGTTCTTAAACTTAGAGAAGTAAAAATTTCATCATTAGATTTAGAAAATGAAGATATATGGAAATTCATTGGAGAGATAATTACCTCTGTTCAGAAGTTGTCTCATCGTCATCATACATTCGTAGATTTTCTTCAAGAGATAAGTATAAAACCTCCTTGGGCATATGTAGTAGCGGTAGGGGTGATTCTGGTTTCTTTTTTTATAATAAGATTCATCGGTGAATTTCTTATCAATTATATATTTGATCCTTTTTTTGAAAATTTTTATTCTCCTCTTATTTTGAAATTAAGTAGTCTTATTAAATCAAATAATTTTTTTCATAGTATTCTTATTGGTGATATAAAAGAAGGTTTAAATTACACTATCTCCTTTGGTCTTCTTACCACTGGAATTTATGTGCCTTTAGCGATGGTTTTACCTTATGTATTTAGTTTTTATTTTGTTTTAAGTATTTTAGAAGATATAGGTTATCTTCCCCGCCTTGCTGTTTTGTGTGATCGTTTGTTTCATAAATTAGGATTACATGGTTATGCCATTGTTCCTACAATTTTAGGTTTAGGATGTAATGTTCCTGGAGCTTTATCTACTCGTTTATTTGAAGCAAAAAGAGAAAAATTTATTGCCGCAACACTTCTGGCGATTTCTATTCCTTGTATGGCTCAAATTGCAATGATTATAGGGGTATTAGGAAAATTTGGAACAAAATATGTAGCGATAGTATTTTTGTCCTTAGGTTTTCTTTGGGTTATTTTGGGATTCCTTCTAAATAAATTTCTTAAGGGAGAAAGTCCAGAAATCTTATTAGAGATTCCTCCTTATAGAAGAATTTCTCCTAAGGCTTTGTTTAAAAAACTTTGGATAAGACTGAATTGGTTTTTAAAAGAGGCAGTTCCTTATGTTCTTTTGGGAGTTTTAATTGTGAATATTCTTTATTACTTTAAGACAATTGATTTTTTAGCCAAAATTTTTACTCCCTTAATGAAAAAAATTTGGGGATTACCACCTGAGGCGATTTCTGCACTTTTAATCGGTTTTTTAAGAAAAGATGTAGCGGTAGGAATGTTCAGTCCCCTTAATCTAACTGTTAAACAACTTATGGTTGGATGTATTATTTTGGCGGTTTATTTTCCTTGTGTAGCTACTTTTGTGGTATTAATAAAGGAATTAGGGATTAAAGATATGATTAAATCAGTTCTTCTTATGATTATAGTGGCTATTATTGTGGGAGCAGGAGCAAATATAATTTTTTCTTTATTGAATATATCTTAAGAAAATTTTTTATTTAATTGACGAGTAAAATTTTTAATCTCAAAAAGTTTCCCTATCTTCTTATTAAAAAAGTAAAAAATAGAATTGTTATGTAAAAGTGGCTCTTTTAATTCTTCTTTGTATTCTTCAAATAATTTAGTTCCCGGAGTAGGAGAATACTCAGCTAAGGAAACCTTTACTCCTTGATGATGAAGAAACTCAATATCTTTTTTTAACTCTTCTAAATCCTGCTGAGGAAATCCTAAAAGTAAATAAACACTGAACTCTCCCTCTTTAAATCCAGCTTTTTTTAAATATTTTATGCTTCTTATAAGTTCTTCTTTATTTACTTTGTCTCCCCACTTTTTTTGTAGCGTAGGATTAAGGGTTTCCAAACCAAAGTGAGGATTAAAAAACCCACATTCTTTTAAAAGATAGGCTAACTCCTGATCTAAAAAACGCAAATGCAGAGCATTGGGGGTATGAATCTTTATATCTAAATTTAGCCTTTTGATTTCTTTTAAAAGTTCTTTTGCTTCTTCTTGAGGATATAAAAATGCATCATCATAAAGAACAAAATTTTTAATTCCTTTTTGGTAATATTTAAGAATAAAATCAACTATTTTCTTTTTAGGCAAACGCAGAAAAGAAGGAAATAGTCTTTTTATAGCACAAAAACTGCAATTGAATGGACATCCCCAGCTTGTTCTTAAAACTACATAGTCTAAATTATTATAGAAATCCTCATAAGCAGGAAGGGTAGTATAAAACTGGTAATTATCAAAAGGGATATTTAAGAAAGAGAAAAATTTTTCTAAAGAAGAGGAGAATATATAAAAGGAAGGAAAAGTCTTTTTTGCATGTTCCGGAACAAGCATAGGATAAACTCCTCCCAAAATTTTTGGTGGAGAGTTAAAATTTTCTTTCAATATTTTTTCTACTTCTTTTATCCCTAAATACCAATAGGTCATAGAGGAAGTGATAAGGATTAAGTCTGGTTTTTTATCTTTAATTTTTAATTTAAATTCTTCAATACTCATTCCATAACGTTTAAATTTACGAGGGACATCTTTTAAAATTTCTGGTTTGGGGATAATCTGCCAGTAATATTTTCCTCTGCCTAACTTATCTTTTTTTATTTTTTTATCCAAACAATCAATGTAATCTATCTCTATGTTTTTTTGTTTAAGATAAGTTAAAAGCACCAAGAATCCATAAGGCTTAAGCCAAAAATCATATGCAGCAAAGTCCACTATCCAGGGATTTATCGCCAGTATCCTCATAAATTCTCTATTAAGTTAGGTTTTCCAAATACTTGAGGAGCAGTTAATACTTTTTTATGATACTTTTCTGCTACCCGATAAACTTCACTTATTCTTTCTTTAAATTTTATATCCCGCGTTAAATGATGATCATAAATAATAATTTCTGCTTTTATTTTTTTAATTATTTCTTTAATATTTTTTATAGCTCTTTCTAAATTTTTCTGTGCCAATAAGTAGCCTAAAAGATAAGTAGCTGGTCCATCAAGAATCAAAAGGTCAGGATTTATATCAATAATTTTATCTGCATAATCTTTTATAATCGGTCCTTGTAAATCTGATGTGTAAAGAATGCTTTTATTTTTATGAATAATATTTACCATAAAAACCCATCCCAATTTATCATATTCAATCCCATGAAATAAAGGAGGAGAAAACTTAATTATAGTATTTTTAAATCTTAAATTTTTTCCCTCAGCAAATAGGACTTTTGTGTTGCTTTTCTCCCATTCTTCTATAGAGGCTTCTTTATTCCATAATTGAAAAAGCATCTTTAACCATTCTTTTCCTTTTTCTGTTCCTTTCTTATCTATTTTTTTAAATTTTATTTCTTCTACTGGGTCATAAAACTCTAATTTCTCAGGAGCAACGAGGATTTTTCTAAATTTTAATCCACAGATTCGAGCAATTCTTTTTATAAATTTTCTTGCTCTGAAAAATTGAGAACGATTAATCCATTTATTAGGGTTTTTTATAAAAAGAGTCTTTCCTGAGTAAAAATCTAAATTTTTTTTAGGAAGAGTATGATGATCATAATGGTAATGAGTGATAACTATTATTTCTGCTTTTTCTGCGAAAAATTTAATCTCTTCTAAAGCCTTCTTTTTCAATTTTTCCTTCTCTTTTTTAGATAAAGGATAGGATGGTTGCATTACAGCTGCTCCTGGATCTATCAAAATTTTTACATCCGGTGTTTCAACAAATATAGAGGAAGATTTTGCCCCCATTGAGTCAAACCAGACAAAAAATACCTTCATCTTTCCTATCTTTAAAAATTCCCTCACAAAATTTATTTTACTAAAAACCTAAATTAATATAAATGTGTTTGTAAGTGAGGGATATTTTAGTATAATAGTTTTTACTTCTAAAAAAGCGATGGGAGAAAATAGAATAGAAAAAATTAAAGAATTAATTGAGAAGAGAGAGTTTTCTAAAATAAAGGAATTGTTGCCTTCTTACCCTGAGGATATAGCGGGTGTAATTTCTTCCTTAGAAAAACCCTATCAGAAACTACTTGTTTTTCGTATGGTGCCTCATAGTAAAGCAATTGAGGTGTTTGAGAATTTGCCTTCTGAGGATGAGGAAGAACTTCTTAATTCTTTAAGCAGCCAGGAGGCAAAAGAGTTACTTAATGAAATGTCTCCGGATGATAGAACAGACCTTTTTGAGGAGATGCCTGCCGAATTGGTTAAAAAATTTATAAATTTTTTATCCCCTGAGGAAAGAAAAATTGCTTTGGAGATTCTTAATTATCCTCCGGATTCGGTAGGAAGACTTATTACTCCTGATTATGTTCAGTTATATGAAGATATGACACAAAAAGAGGCTTTAGAGCATATAAGAAAAGTGGGGGTAAAAAAAGAAACGATTTATTACTGTTATGTACTGGATAGAGAAAAAAAGCTTAAAGGCGTAGTCTCTTTAAAAAATTTAGTTTTAGCTTCACCCGATACAAAAATCTCACAGATTATGAATAAAGATGTGATAAAGGTAAATGTTTATACAGATAAAGAAGAAGCTGCCAATATCTTTAAAAAATATGATTTAATTGTTCTTCCTGTAGTGGATAGTCAAAACAAACTTTTAGGAATTGTAACTTTTGATGATTTAGTGGATGTATTGGAGGATGAAGCAACAGAGGACTTTGAAAGAATTGCTGCTGTGTTACCTGTAGAAAAGCCTTATCTGGAGGCAAAATTTTTTGATATTGCTTGGAAGCGTAGTTTCTGGCTGATTATTCTTGTGCTTTTAGAATCTTTATCCAGCATAGTTCTACAAAAATATGGAGGAGCAATAAAAAGATGGGTAGCATTAAGCTTTTTTTTGCCTATTCTTATTGATACAGGAGGAAATGCTGGGACTCAATCAGCAACATTAATCATAAGAAGTTTGGCTATTGGAGAAATTGCTCTAAAAGATTTTTTCAAAGTAATCTTTAGAGAATCCTTAATTGGAATTTTTATTGGAACAATTTTAGCTTTGGTGGGAATAATTCGTGTTTTTTTTCAGCAAAATAATTGGTTTTTAAGTATTTCGGTGGGGATTTCTTTAGGAATAACTATAACTTTGGCAGCAATAATTGGAGCATCCCTGCCACTTCTTTTCAGAAGATTAAAGCTTGATCCGGCATTAATGAGTGGACCTTTAATTACTACTATTGTTGATGTGGCAGGAATTTTTATTTACTTTGAAATAGCACAGCTAATCCTGGGGATATGAAAAAATTATCTCTGTTTTTTATTATTTTTTTAATTGGTTGCGTGAGTATTCCTCGCAAACCTCACATGTTTCTTTTGCCTTCATATCAAGAATTAAAAAAATTCTGCCAGGAAAATAAACTTGATTATTCTTTCAATACCTTAGATGATATTATTTATTTAAAAACAAAAGGTAAAGATATCCGCTTACTTTTAAATTCTTCCATAGTGTTTTTTAATGGATGTTTTTTCTCCCTTAAGAATCCTCCTTTTTATGAGGAAGGAAAGATCTATATTCCTTTGGATTTAAAAAAAATAATTTCTAAAAAACTTCCTTCTTTAAAACTGGAGGATTTCTCTACAAAAACAGTTGTTATTGACCCAGGACATGGGGGAAAAGATCCAGGAGCAATATCTCCCTGGGGCCTGAGAGAAAAAGATATAAATTTAAAAGTAGCAAAACTTTTAAAAAAAGAATTAGAGAAAAAAGGATTTCTTGTTTATCTTACAAGGGATAAAGATAAATTTTTGTCTCTTAAAGAAAGAGTAAAATTTGCCAAAGAAAAAGAGGCGGATCTTTTTATAAGTATTCATGCCAATTTTAACCGTAACCGTTATATAAGAGGAGTGGAGATATATTATCTTTCTCCTTATTTCAGTCAAAAATTAAAACCATTTTATTTGGCGAAAAAAGAAAGAAATAACTACTCATTAAAATTCTGGAAAAATTTGTGTTATCGCAATAACTCCATTTCTAAGGAATTTGCGAATTGTCTTGTGGAGATATTTAAAGAGATGGGGTTTAAAGTTACTTCTAAAAGAGCTAAATTTTATGTTTTAAAATACGGTTATGTTCCTGCGATTTTGGTAGAAATTGGTTATTTAAGTAATTATTATGAAGAAAGACTTTTAAGAAGTGCGCGTTACCAGAGACAGGTTGCCCGTGCCATTTCTTTGGCTGTATCTTTATTAAATGATCAATACGAAAAATTTGTCCAGAAATAAACCCATCGGCGTTTTTGATTCGGGTGTGGGAGGATTAACTGTATTTAAGGAGATAAAAAAGGTGCTTCCCGGCGAGGACATTATTTATCTTGGTGATACAGCTCGTCTTCCTTATGGAAATAAGTCGCGCAAGACAATTATTCGCTTTACAATAGAAAATATCTTATTTCTTTTAAAGAAAAAAGTAAAACTTATTATTATTGCCTGCAATACCTCATCAAGTTTAGCTTTAGACTATATTAAAAAGATATTTTCTTTGCCCATAATAGGAGTGATAGAACCGGCAGTAAAAAAAGCAGTTGAGGTTTCTTTAAATAAAAAAATAGGAGTGATTGGAACAAAATCTACAATTGAGAGTAAAATTTACGAAAGATTAATTTTGAAAAAAGAAAAAAAAGCAAAAGTTTATTCTTTAAGTTGTCCTTTATTTGTGCCTCTGGTTGAGGAAGGATTTGTTAAAGGAAGAATAACCCAAATGATAATCAGGTTTTATCTTAAAAAACTGAAAGGCAAAATTGATACTCTTATTTTGGGTTGTACTCATTATCCTCTCTTAAAAAAAGAGATTTCCTCCTATCTTAAAGAAGTGAAATTGATAGATTCAGCAAACTCGGTTGCCGAAGAAGTCAGAATACTTTTAGAAAATTTAAATCTTTTAAATAACAAGAAAAAACCTGTTTACCGGTTTTATGTAAGTGATGATCCCCAAGGGTTTTTTAAAACTGCCAAGTTTTTTTTAAAAGATAGGATAGAGAGAGAACAGGTTTATTTAGCTGATGTATAAAATAAAAGTTATATCTTGCTTTAGTGCGGCACATTTTTTAAGAAATTATAGAGGAAAATGCGAATCTTTACATGGGCATAACTGGAAAGTAGAGGTAGAAATTTCCAGAAAGAAACTAAATTTCTTAGGTTTGGTAATGGATTTTAAAGAGTTAAAAGAAAAACTTAACAAGGTTTTGGAAAACTTGGATCACAAAGTTTTAAATGAGATTGATTATTTTAAAGAAAGAAATCCTACATCAGAAGAGATAGCTTTTTATATATTTTCCCAGCTGAAGAAAATTCTTCCTCAAGATTGCCAGTTAGTTAAAGTTTCTGTATGGGAGAAGGATGACTCATGCGCAATATACGAGGAAGCGAAAACAGAGGAATAATTTTACTTTCCGGAGGAATTGACTCTACAGTTACTTTATATTTGGCAAAAAAATATGGATATAAATTATATGCTTTGATTTTTGATTATGGACAGAGACATAAAAAAGAGATAGTTTGTGCCAAGCGTATTGCACAGTTAAATAAAATAAAATATTTTTTGGTGAAAATAAATATCTCCTGGACAAAATCAAGTCTTACTCAGAAAAAGATAAAAATTCCTTTTAATCGTGATTTAACAAGAAAAGAAATCCCCTCTACCTATGTTTCTGCACGCAATATTATTTTTTTATCTTATGCTGCCTCTTTAGCTGAATCAGTGAAAGCAAAAAAGATTTTTATTGGTGCACATATCCAGGATTATTCTGGATATCCTGATTGCCGACCAGAATTTCTTTTAGCTATGGAGAAAGCTTTAAATTTAGGACTTAAGAAGAAAGGACTTAAGATAGAAGCTCCTCTTATAAACAAAGGAAAAACAGAAATAATTAAATTAGGAAAAGAGCTAAGTGTGCCTTTTCACCTTACCTGGTCCTGTTATAAGGGAGGCAAGTTCCCCTGCAGGAGATGTGATAGCTGTCGGTTTCGTATTAATGCTTTTCGTGAATTAGGTTTAGTTGATCCTCTCCTTAAAAAATGCAGGCAAAGATAAACTCTGTATTTGAAAGTATTCAGGGAGAAGGAAAATATGCAGGTGAAAGGCAAATCTTTATCCGTTTTTTTGGATGCAATTTAAATTGTGCTTTTTGTGATACAAAATTAAAATATTACAGACTTTATACTCCTTCGGAATTAAAAAAAAGAGTGGAGAGATTTAAAATTAAGTTTCTCTCTTTAACCGGGGGTGAACCACTTTGTCAGGCAAAATTTTTAAATTTTTTTCTACCTCTTTTAAAAAAGGATAAATTTAAGATATATTTAGAGACA
This sequence comes from uncultured Planctomycetia bacterium, assembly GCA_964515205.1. Taxonomy (GTDB): domain Bacteria; phylum Omnitrophota; class Gorgyraeia; order Duberdicusellales; family 4484-171; genus CAZBLX01. The sequence continues at coordinate 939 of CAZESF010000026.1, read as the reverse complement.
AACGGAACTCTTTATGAGAATTTAAAAAAAATAATTGAATTTGTAGATATAATTTCTATGGATTTAAAATTGGAAAGTTCTACAAGAATGAAAAAATCTTTTTGGGATGAACATCAAAATTTTTTTGATATTGGCAGAGAAAAAGAGTTTTTTTTTAAAACAGTAATAACTTTATCTACCTCATTTAAAGATATAAAAAAATTGGCTGATTTTGTTTTTCCTAAAAAGAAGATTTTATATCTTCAGCCGGATACAAATACTTTAAATAAAAATCTGATAAAAAAATGTTTAAAATTTCAAAAGTATCTTCAGGATAAAAAAATAGAGGTAAGGATTTTACCTCAGGTTCATAAATTTTTAAAGATAAAATGAAGATAGAAGAGATTGTAGAGAAATTGACTATAAAAGCAAATATCAGTTTAAGAGAAGATGTAAAAAAAATTCTTAAGGAAGCTTTATATAAAGAAAAAAATAAAAGAGTAAAAAGAATTCTTAAAATAATTATGGAAAATGCAAGGATAGCTTTAAAGAAAAATATTGCTCTCTGTCAGGACACAGGGCTTCCTTTAGTATTTTTAGAGGTAGGAAGAGATGTTAATTTAAATTCTTCTTTAATAGAAAAAATAAATAAAGGAGTAATTTCAGGATATAAAAAAGCGGGTTTCAGAAAATCAACGATTGATAAACATGGGAAATTAAGCTATACACCAAAAATTTTTCATATTGATTTTGTAAACGCAAAAGGACTTAAAATAACTATTTTTCCCAAAGGATTTGGTTCAGAAGCAAAATCAGCTCTTAAAGTATTTCCGCCGACAGTGAAAAAAGAAGAGATAGATGAGTTTATTATAAAGACTGTTAAAAATGCCGATATTGATGCCTGCCCTCCATATTTTATTGGTATAGGAATAGGTGGAGATTCAAGTTTTGCCTTAATTC
>CAZESF010000025.1:0-11585 GCA_964515205.1 uncultured Planctomycetia bacterium | reverse complement strand
AAATCTGACTAATCATATTAGTAAGAACGAATCGTATATAGTTCTTCAACGATATATTCAGCTCATCGCTCCCTGTTAATATTGTTATTTTCAGTTTTTTGGTCATCGTTCTTAGTGTCTAATATATATAGATTCGGTTTACTATTATCTATTCGTAAATATTGTTGGACTATTTCAATAGGCAATCCAATGACTGTTTCCTTTTTACCATTTATTATTTCGACTTTGCCCAGTTCTTCATTTTCAATCTCTTCTATATTATAGCCTCCCGCTTTTCCTTTCCATTTTCCCTGCTTTATGTAATCTTCAATCTTATTTTCATTATTTTTATGGAACTCAATCTTAATTTTGGCTTTTTCGCATTTCACTTTCTCTTCTCCGGTCTCAGTGTTGATTATTGCTAAACCAGTATATACTTCGTGCACCTTTCCATCTAACTTTTTCAGGATTTCTCTTGCTTCCTTTTCATTCGAAGGCTTTCCCACAATTTCATCATCTATTTTTATTAAAGTATCTGCGGCTATGATCCATTTGAAATGTGGACATCTCACCGACCTTGCTTTCTCTAAAGCAATATTTTTAACAATGTCTTCGGGGCTGTTGCCCTCCTTTTTTAGTTTCTTTAACAGTTCATCTTCATTTACCTTTGGCGATTGTATTACAAATTTGCTCGTGATTCTTTCCTCGAATAACTTTTTTCTACGAGGAGAGCTAGTAGCAAGTAATATTTCATAGTTACAAAAATAAAGTGCACCGCTCCCACATACCTGAATACATAACCCACAACCAGTACAGTATTTGGGATTGATTCTTGGATAAAATTTTTCAGGAATAAAATATTCCCTATTATTTATTTCGATTATTTTACCTTTGTATTTAATAAAATGCTTATTCACAAATGCATCACAGTAAAACAAATCAAGACATTGCATGCATCTTGTACACTTATCTTTGTCCCAACACACTCTTCTTGAAGCAAGCATCGTTTTGGAATGTCCAATTTTTTCTATAACCTCCTTTTTATTCTGCTTATACATCTCCAGAATCTCGCTTATTCCAATTTTTTTTCTCTCTTCTTTATATATGCCATATCTTATCACAATGCTACAAAGCTGAAAAGTGCTTGCACCAAGTGCTTCAGCTTCAAGCACATCATTGATATCATAAATTCCACCACTTGCGGATATTTCAATCCTGGGAAATTTTTTCTTTACAGTTTTAATAGCCCAATTTCTCAATGCTTTCAACGAGTACCCCGACATTTGCTGTATTTTAACCTCTTCACTGCATAAAAGCAGATTACTATCATCCAATGTAGGTGATTTAATAGTATTTATAAGTGTCACCCCCCTGATACCGTAATTTTCTCCAAATTTTTCGTTTTCTTCAATTATGCGGTTGATTAATCCGCATAAAATAATGAGATCGGACCTAAATGGCAATTTTATAAGCAGTTTCTTTTTGTATTTTTTCCCCTGTGTGTTAAGCAAATTGAACCATTGATAAACTATATTCCAGACAGATTGTGAAGCAGGATTTATAACATACTCATCGATGTTCCTGTCTTCAAGATAAATCATGTTTATTTCTCGTAAGGTATGCCTCGCATTAATCTCTATGACATCATACTCCGTTAAGATTTGTTTCTTATTTTCTTTAAACAAATTCTTAAAAAGCTCTTCCCATTGATAAATATCAGCATGTTTTACACCCAGACTTATTATTATTTTATCCGCCACTTTTTTTATCTCTTCTCTACGCAGAAAATCTTTCAGTTCCTCTACAGTGAGCATCTCCCTTGGCGTATGCCCAACATGATAGAAATCTTTCCCGCCCTTTTTCATCCATACCCTTGTATTTGGTAATTCTTTGTTTTCCCGCTTCGCTTCTGGATAGTAAACACTTTTAAGGATTACAGCTCCGATTTCTTTAATCTCATCCAGTAAATGTATAATCTTATTCTTAAGCTCATCTTGGTCATATTCCCACTCCCCGTTTTCGAACCTTATGCAAGTCGTTGAAGTTACGGGTGACGCTGCAAGGAAAAATGGTGAATTAAATTTTTTACCTAAGAAGTCTTTTTTACGATTTCTAGTCATCTCCTTTCACCGGTTTTATTCTCTCACCATATATTGGTTTTTCTTCCCCATCAAATTCTATTCGCTCAAGTCCAGTGTAAACCGCAATATCATCCTTAAGAAGATAATCTTTTAATTGCTCAAAAAGATTAAAATTTTCTTCAACTCCTTCTTTTATTGCGATTATATCCCAAATTATTTTATCTTTCCCATTTTGTCTCTCAAGCTTTTTATCCAGACCCTCATAATAATACTTTTTAAGGTAAAAAAGTTTTTTTAAAATATCCTCGTATTCTTTTTCAAAGTATTTATCAGGCAAATTATATTTTCGTAATTCAGAAATAAGTTTATCAATTTCACTCTTTTGAATCCAGATTTCTTTCAGGTTTTCAACAGAAAGTTCACCAATTCCAGTAAAAATTATTAATTTAGACAATTTTTTTATTTTCTTGGTATATATACCACCTGTTTCTCTGAAATGATGAAGGAGAAGAAACAACTTCGCTCCTGCCTCATCGAAATTCTCCGTTGGCCAGTAAGATGCTTTCACTTCTATCCCTCTTTTTTCTAATTGCTCCTTTTTCTCACTAAAATCTATATCTACAAGAATAATATCAGCTGGGAATTTTTTAAATTCCTGACCTAATTTAGAAGGTACAATATTCCATAATCCACGCATTATCAGTTCTTTACCCTTATCTTTCAATCCATCTTTCAATTGGCTTTTGAGCCAAGCATAAAAAGGTAAAAAAGTCTTTGAATAATCTCCTAACACATCATCTATTAATAGCACAAAAACGGAATTTTTGATTATATCTTTCAAAGTGTCTCCCCAAAAATCGTAATTTTCTTTTCCCTTTTCACTTGTATTTTCATATTCCTTTGCGTTTTTTATATTAATTTCTTTTTCCGTGAGTATTTTTTCTGCCTTCTCAAGTATTTCTTTTGCTCTAATATGAGGATGAGATATTTTTCTCTCTAAAATCCCATACTTTCCAATTTTTATATTTTGCATTTCAATAAAACCTGCAGGATGGGTATTCTCCTCTATTTTACTCATTTCAACTTCATTTCTTTCACAGAAACATTTTAAATCTAAATTATATGCTCTAACTTTGATATTTTCGTACCAGCTCATATCAACGAGAGCTGTGAATATAAGCCCTGATATACTTAACTTTTCATCATTGTCGAATATATCCAGATTTTCGTCAAATATAAAGTATAAAGTTTTTCCATCAAATTTCTGAGGAAATATTGTATCGAAATAGTTCAAATGTTTATCTTTTACATTTAAAGTTTCTGCCTTTGTTTTAAAAACATATTTGAAATATCTTTCCAAACTCTTTTTTATCTCTTCATCACCGTGGATAATCCAGATTTCTTTTTCTCTTTTTTCACTCATTTTTTACCTTATTTCAGATTCTTTTCAACTCCTCCATCACCTCACGGAACCATTGGTGGAAAGGATTCTCCTCGGGATTTTTTGCCCAGTCTTTGAATTTAGCAATATCGGGTTTGTCTGGCAAACCTAAATTTTTGTTATCACAAAGCATTTGCAAAATCTTTTGCTTCTTATCATCGTCCAATTTCATACTCTCTATTTCGTTTTTGGCTTGCTCACATAGTTCTTTAAACCTTTTTTGCGGTGATGTATCATTAAATGCCTCATTATAATATTCTTCTGCCCATTTTTCCTTCGTCTTACTCTGTGGCGGTTCAAAATCATCCCTCAATACCTCACAAATACCCATCAAGTCAATATCTATTGGCAAGAAAAGGTGGGCTATGCGGTGGAGGAGGAGGGTCAGGATTTTTTTTAATATAAGATTTATGATTTTCTGGACATCCCCACTTCTTATGGCCTCGTAAACCGGATCAGTGCTGGGTATATGGTGAAATGATATGTGTAAAGAGGACATTTTTTCAATATCTTCTTTATGGGCTTGGAAAAATGGCTCATGAACTGCAAGATAAAGTGATTTAGGGTTATATTTATTTTTCCAGTTTCTTAATGTGCTTATTACATCCTGATGCTCGCTTACCGCAAAGAGCAAGTAATCATTCTCTGCTTTTGCCTTCCAGTCTTCCCTTCCTACCGCAAAATCATTACTGATTACACATATCCAGACTTTGCTTTTATAGCTTTGAAAAATATTTTCTTCTTCTTCCACACTCTTTATGTGAATTTCAGGGTTTCCGCTGTTTAGATTAAAAAGATGATAAACGGGCTCAAAAAATTTTAGAACTTCACTCCTAACTTTTATATAATCATGATCTGGGTCTTTTACTTCACGAGGTCCCTCTTCAAAAGTAATTTTCTGGTTATCTTTCCTGAATTTAGCATATATGTTACCTTTATTTTTATAAACATAGTGTCTTATAGCTATCTCCCTTTCTGTCACATCTTGCAAGTTGCAACCATTAATAATAGCCTCTATTAGTTCTTTTATACTATTATCTTTATATTCTCCCAGCCATTCCCATTTATCGCCAGTTATATATATGTAATTTCTTTCCCTCTCTGTTATTATCCAGTAATTAGCATTTTTGCCATTAATAGTAATAGTATTGGTTTCTGCTTTCTCTTTATACCCATCCGCTATTTCACCTTCATACCCTCCATAGTCAACATAAATCCAAACCTCCATTGTCACCTCCTTTTAACTCCATAGAAAGGCATGGAGAAGGGATAATTTTACAGTCAACCATCTTTTTGAACGGGTGCATGCCTCAAGGTCACTGTAAGAGAAAAGTTTCTGAAACCAGAAGTAATTTTCAAATTCAGAACTCAGTTTACCCCTCCCAGTATGAATGAACATAAGTTTTGCAAATTTATCAAGATTTTCGGGACCCTTATCGAAGAGTTCCATGGCCTTGCTATTCTTTTTAAGTTCCTCAAGGAAGCCGAGATGAAAAGAGGCAATTGTGAAATCTGAAAGTTTATGGGATATTTCTTCACCATTGTGTTCAAATACTACCATAATATCATCATTCTGTTTAACAATTTTGGTTCCCTTTTCAGGTAAAATGATAAGCCTATGATTGGTACCATAATCCATATTCATTCCTTTAACCAGTGCATTAAAATTATGTTCATGTTCGTCGACAAGGTTATTGTAAAGTCTGTCGTCAATAAGAAGAACTTTGCTTTTTAATAAAAACCAGCGGTCTTTTTCACAGAAATCTGGAAGTCTTCTCACTATGGTGTCTGCAGTTGAATAATCCGGTCCGTGTTTCCACTCTTCTTCACAATTGTGTTGAGTGCAGGTACTATACTTTAGCATTATACTGTTAGTTGTTATTCTCTCTACTTTTACACTCCCCTCGCCTTGAAGTTTTTTGATATTCCACTCTCTCATAAGATTTACATATTTTTCTTTTTCATCAGAACCTTCAATATTTTTTAAGAAAATGTATTGCGATTTTATCCACTTTCGAAGTTTTTTATCATCCTCGGAGAACAGTAAGGATTTATACACTTCCTTATAAATTTCCGTGAGTTGAACTATACCTGACTTTTCATTCTCCACTAACACAATCCTGAGTGGGTATCTTATCCTGTTTTTAACTATCTCTTCGAGAACTTCTTCAGAAGGATGTATTACGAGAAAACCAGTAAGAGGTGCAATTTTTATTCCATCCTTTTCTTTTTCATCCACTTCAATGTTCTCTTCTTCCTGCGTTACCTCCTCAATGTATCTGCTTTCTAAACTTCTTAAATCGCTTTTATCTTTAACCACAAACAGAGGTTCGTATTTTCTCAGATAAAAACTGAATGAAAATACTTTTTCTTTTTCTGCTTTTTCCTTTTCAAATCTTGGTAAGAATTTCCAGAGTTTCGGGTTGAGAATAATCTCCTCGAATTTAAATCCTGCAAGAAGCCCTGAGCAGAGTCGCATCTCTTTGAATCCCCACGCTTCTGTTATTGGTCTACCCTCTTCGTCCACAAATGCAGCCTTTTTGGTGTCTTTAAACATAAGTTTTTCAATTTCTTTTATCTTGTTGTCTATTTTAGAGTCATCCTCAACGATTCTGGCATTGGAAGAGACATTTATTCTGTAATAAGTTTCCCTGTCTTCAATATCAAAATTGATTTTAAGAGTTTTCTCTCCGGGAGGCAGAAAACGATATTTTTCAATATTTCTGAATTCGTTTTCAAGGATTGCGTAAATAAGATGTCTTCCAATAAATTCTCCAAATGGCAGAGCGATTTCTATATCGGGTATTTCGCCCGTAGTTTTTGGTTTTCTTTCTTCATCTTGCTTATTCTGTACCTCCTTTTTTACATCTTCTTCAATTGAATATTGATACCCATTGCCATTTATTTTTGCTTTGATAATAACCTTGATTTTATCGATCTCCTTCATTTTTCCCACAATCATTTCCTTAAACTTATCCCATATCTTTTTGTATCCCATCTCTTTTTCGGAGTAACCTCTTTCAAAATAAGTTCTCAAAATTTCTCCCAAGTTACCCTTTCCCCATGCAAATGGGACTCTTGCTGATAGGTCAGCAGTCAATTCTGCCCGCTCCTTTATATAATCAAGAACAGGGATTAGTTTCTCGGGCTTATCTATTCCGCCTCCTTCAATATCTCTTTTTAACATTTCAATAATATGTGAGCCGAAGTGGTGGGAGAAGTTCCGGGCAACTATGGCAATTGCATTATTTTGGGCATTTGCTGAAATTGTTTCCTCTCTTGTTTTTTCACGCCACTTCCATATACTTGCTTTTGAATAAAATATTCTCAGAGCAGACTTAAGAATTTCTTCAAGGTCTTTATCTATAAAATCTTCTGTGAACAAAATTACCGTACCTGTACCGAGTTCTACAAACTGCTCACGCCTTACATCGTATTCTGTTACTATTCTTGCCGCAAAACTCCAGGCTTTCAAATTTTGCTTGTTAAAGGAATGGAGAGCAAGCCAGTTTATGATATACGGTTCTCTGAAATCCTCTTGCAAGGATTTAAATCTATCACAACCCTTGTAGTCGCCATTTACTTCAGATAAAATTCCATTTTGACCCTCGATTTTATTCAAAATTTCAAGGGGTGAGAAATCGTTTTCTTCCAATTTGGGGACCAAAATGAATTCACTGCGAGGTAAACTTTTTATAAACTGATAGGAAATTTTCCAATCTTTCAACTCAGCATTACTTATGATGTTGCTTGCATTTTTAATTTCATAGTACACCGAATAATCCCTCTCATTGTCTTTCTCTTCTGAGTGGTTTCGTATGAACTCAAGAATTATCATATCTTCTTCACATTTTTCAAGCATATATCTCGAGAAACTTTTGCCTGATTTAAATATCCAGTAAAGAACGAATGAAATTGCCTTAAATAGAGCTGTATCTTCCCCTTCCCAGAAAGGTGCAAAACGCACAATAAAAAAGTTCCCATTTAATTTTATGTTAGCAAAGCCGATTTTTATATCTTTTGGCAAAAGATTTTCTCTCCACAACGGATATAAAAGTTTTGTTGTGATAAGCAGACTTAGGATTAATTTGCTTCTTTGGGCACGTGGCAGAATAAAAGGCATGTTAAAGTCCTCAATACAACTGAGAAGATGCCTTTTAAGAACCTTCTTTTTTAAACCAGAATCGCGAATTTCCTTATCAATATAATAGAAAAAGTCTGCCTTTTCTTCCTCATCTCCGTTCTCTTTCTTTCTGTAAATACTCCATATCCACTTTCTTTTTTCATTCTTTAAATTTTCCTTTACTTCCTCAGGAATTTCTTTCAAAATTTTATCAATAAAATTTTCATAATTGTCCTTGTGATTTCTTTTCTCCTTTATTATTTCAACTTCATTCCTTAATGATTTCTCTATCATATACTTAATTACTTTTAAAGGAGATATTACCCCTATCTTTAATAAACTTTCATACGCCGAATACAGGTTTTTATCATTGAGCGTGAATTCTATTTCTTTACCTTCTACCTTGTGCCATAAACTCTCAAATTCTTCAAGAAAATCTTTTAATTTAGTGTAGTCCGTTGCATTGATATCCACAAGTTTGATCCAGTCTAATTCTATTTTTCTTATAATCTCTCTCCATACTTTACTCCAAAAGTTAAAAACAGGAGAATCCTCTCCTTTACTAAAAACATGTCCATCATAATATTTGAAAGCATCTCCACCCCACATAAGAAATAGCAGCCCGTCAGATTTTAGTGCCCTATAGGACAATGCCAGTGCACGCTTCCATCTGACGAGATGATGAAAGAACCACGGTGCAAAAACAATATGAAATTGATTTTTATTTTCGTTAATAAAGTTTTTGAACTTTTCTGTCTCCACATCGATTGTGTGGTCATTACTGGCTTGAAAAAGAAAATATAGGTTTTGTTTGTTTTTTGCTTTAAATTTTTTCAATCCACCTTCCAAGTTCTCCTTAGTATCACAATAATCCTTCCTGAAACAATCTATACTCTCTTTATCTTTTTCTATCACATACCACTCTATTGTTTTACTGGATAATTCTGTAGCAAGTTTTTCTGCTACTTTCCCGGAAATTGTACCATACGATGTCCCCAAGTCTAGGACTTTAATTCTTTCTATTGTATCATCGTTCTTTTCATTCAATTTCCTATTAAGACTGTTCACTAATTCCTCTATAACATTATCGGGCGCCCAGTGAACAAATTCATATACTTTGTATTTGTTGTAGATATCCTCTACTTCTACTCCTTCACCCATACAATTTTCCCTCCCTTAAACTCTGCCATTTTCATAGGAATAAGACTTTCTCCGTTTTCATCAAATATTATTTTACCACTCAAACCATCAAATTCTCGCTTTTTTATAATGTAATCGGCTAACTTAGTTCCATCAGTTGTGCCTGTAGCCTTAATAGCTTGAGCGATTATCTTTACCATGTCATAGAAGAACACATAATCAGCAAAAGTTGAAGGCTCGGATTTTGCTATCTCTTTATATTTTTTATTAAAATCTGCAAAACGCGGATCGTCTTTTGTAAATGGTAAACTTGCAAATTTGACGCCTTCATAGAGGGAATAACCCTCTTCTAAAGCCACTGGCATTAAAAAAGAAACATTTCCAATAATAGGTTTGTTAAATTTTATTTCTTTTAGAGTTTTAAATATAATAGAAAATTTAAAACCATATCCAATTATAAGAAGAGCATCTATATTTGCCCCTTTTAACTTATTAAGTAAAGAAGAGAAGTCTTTTTGATTTAACTCATAAGTTTCTTTAAGCACAATCTTCCTTCCTTCTTTTTCAAAACTTGCTTTAATTGCATCTGCTTCTGAGAGAGGACCTCTACTATTTATTACTAAAATACCAATTCTTTTATACTTGGTAATAAGATAATCTCTCAACAACTCTGCTTCTGCTTTTGAATTTACAAAAAGCCTAAAAACCGTCTTACCTTGTTTTACAACTTGGGGAGCCATACATCCTGCAAAATTTAAAATATTGTTCTTGACTGTCACTGGTGCTACTGCCATTGCAACTCCACTTGTAGATGTTATTATTGCATCCACTTTATCTATGTTTATCATTTTATTGACTATACTAACAGCAGTTTTAGGATCAGCTTTACTATCTCCAAAGATTATTTTGATTTTTAATTTCCCTTCTTTATTTATCTCATCTTGTGCAATTTGAATTGCTATCTGCTCTGGCTTTCCCAAGAATGCCAAATTCCCCGTCAGCGGCAATATCGCCCCAATCTTTATAACCTTCTCCTTCTTTGCGCAGCCCTGCAGTGTAAAAATGCTTGAGATAGCTATTAATAAAGCTAATGCTGCGAAAATTAAAGTTTGTTTTTTCATGTTTCCCATTTTTGCCTCCTTTTTTTACATAATAACAGCAAAAACCATACCAATGTCAACATAAAAAATTAATAATTGTTTCGTAAGGGTTTTTAAAAAATGATATAAATGTAAATTTGTTTTAATGTGCAAATTATTAACATGATTATGTGCTATATCCGCACATTCAAATTTATTTTTTAGAATTTTCGAAGTAAAATCTTGATAATAATGGATATGATAACCTAAGTTCTGGGTATTTTTTGAAAATGTTTATGACTCTTCTTCTCAATGCAAAGCGATTGGGATAACCAAGAATTTTCCATGCTTCAGTTTTTTTACCAGTCAGCCTTAAAGCTTCCTCTATGTATCTTAGTTCAAATTCCGCAAGCTTTTTCGATATATCCACAGGAAATCCTAGTTTTTCATCCTTAATTGCTAACTTCTTAAATTTGCTTATTTCTTCAGGCAGGAATCTTGGTTCTATTATTTCTTTTCCCGCTAATCTCGCTCGAAGGGTGCTGTATTCTATTGTCTGCTTAAGCTCTCTTACATTACCTGGCCAATCGTATTCCATAAGCATCTCAAGCGCTTCCTCAGAAATTGAAACAACATCCGTTCGTTGTTGCTTTCTTATTATACCTAAAAAATGTTCGCAAAGCAAAGGTATGTCATCCTTTCTTTCCCTTAATGGGGGAAGGTAAATTTCAAAGGTTTTTAGTCTGTAATAAAAGTCTTCTCTTAGTTCCTCTCGTTTCATCATAGTTTTCAAGTCTCTGTGAGTAGCCATAATCCATTGGACATCTACTTTTATTGTTTTGTTACCGCCTAAACGTGTGAATTCCTTTGTCTCTAAAACTCTTAAAAGTTTGACTTGTACTGCGGGTTCAAGTTCGCCTATTTCGTCGAGAAATAAAATTCCATTGTTAGCTTGTTCGATGAGTCCAATTCTTCGTGAGATGGCTCCTGTGAATGCTCCTTTTTCATGGCCAAAGAGGTCGCTCGATATGGTTTCTTTGTTCAATGATGCAAGTGAGGTTACTATATAGGGTCCTTCTTTTCTTACTCCTTGCTGATGAATAGCTCTCGCAACTAATTCTTTGCCTGTTCCTGTTTCTCCTCTTATTAGCACATTTATTTGTCCGTCTTCGGCTACAAGTTTAATTAACCTTCTTACTTCTTTTATCTTAGGATTTTCACCAACTATTTTCCATGGGTCGAATTGTTCTAATCTTGCCTCAAGCCTTGAAATTTTTCTCTTTATTTTGCCTGTTTCGGAAAGGTTGTTTATGATTCTTTTGTAATCATCGAAACTAACCTTATTTTTTTGTATGAAATCGTCTGCACCAAGTTTAAGGCTTTCTACTGCTACATCAATATCACCATAGGCAGTCATTATTAAAACAGGAATGTCAGGGTCCTCTGTTTTTATTATTTTTAAAAGCTCCAATCCTTTTTTGTCCTTTTGAGTTTCATCGAGTCGTATGTCCAGCAAAATTACATCATATTTGAATGGTTCAAATTTATCATTGGCTTCCTCAAAGCTGTGTGCCCTGACAATTTCGGATTCTTCCCCCAATGCGCGAGACAATGATTCAACGAATTCTTTGTCGTCATCTACTATTAAAATTCTCATATTTGTTATAATATTATTAATGTGTCTCTTTCATATAACCCTCGGCACCGAGAACAATCCCTCTCTCACATCCGGTCCGTTTCGG
>CAZESF010000024.1:0-11663 GCA_964515205.1 uncultured Planctomycetia bacterium | reverse complement strand
TGAATTGCTTTTTATAATTCAACTTTCTACTCTTTATCCATACCAAATCTATATCTGAAAACTTATTGAAACTATTATCAGCCATGCTACCGATTAAAAATATTGCCTGCGTATCTTTATACTTAGATAAAATTAAATTTGACGCTTTCTGAATTAAGGTTTTGAATTTCTTAGGCATTTCTTCTTTATTTACTGCTTTCTTTTTCATTTATTTTACACCATTACACTCAGTAAGTTGACAAAATAAGTATTGCTTGATCTGTAAACTTACAGGTTGATACAATGTCTGATTTTTAAAGATTTATTCCTAAATGGATAAGTAAAGCTTCTTCTATTTCTTTTAACTCTTTTTCTGAAACTTTTCCTAACAACTTTATTAAACGTTTTTTATCAATGGTGCGTATCTGCTCACACTTTGCTTTTGAATCACAAGATAATCCTGTTTTTTTAGAAGCTTGAATAAATACTTCAAAAGGATATATTTTTTCTGTTTTAGAAGTAATGGGAATTACTGTAACTGTAGGAGCATATTGATTGTTTATATCGTTAGAGATAATCAAAGCAGGTCTTGTTTTTTTAATCTCTTTTCCTATTGTGGGGTCTAAACTTACAAGATAAATTTCTCCTCTCTTAGGAAAACTCCCTACTTCCATCCCTCTAAATCTGCTTTTTCCCACTCTTTATTAATCTTTTCTATTTCTTTTGAGAGAGATTTGTAACCTTCTTTAAGCTCTGATTTTAATTTTTCTTTTTCTTGCTGTTCAAACTTTTCTTTTAAAACCTGAGCAATGAATCTACTTTTATTAGGAATATTTGATAACTTTTTTGCTATTTCTTCGGGCAAAGTAATATTTAACCTTATCATCTTTATCACCTCCTGTATAAATTATACAACATAAAATACACATTTTCAATAAGTAATTTCTTAACATACTCAATGTGGAAATTTTTTAACTCCGCAGTTGAGATAGTTTGAGTTGACAAAACAAGCAATGCTTGATTTGTAAACTTACAAGTAAATATTCTCAAATTCTTAAGAATATTGGAATAGTTTTGTTAGTCATTATCAATTTATCCAGCAAAATTCTACTTTCTCATAAAACTGGAGTTACGCAAAAGATTCCTGGGAATTCTTAGAGTAATTCTTCCATCAGGCAACTGATAAAAAACTCTTTCTCCATCACAAAAAACATTGGGCAAACCTAATTTTCTGTTTTCTGCTTGCGCTTTTCTTACAGCTTTGGTAAATATTATAAGTATCTCTATCATCTCTTGATAGATAGATTTAGACTTCTGCCTTTTTATCTTCATCCTTCCTCCTCCTAGTTAAAATTATGATACCCTCCTCCTTTTTAAAAAAGCCAATATTTAATTTAATATTTCCCAGGAAGTGAGGATATGCCCTGTTTGTTTATTTGTCAAAGAAAAAGTGCGAAAAATATTTTACACTACCAGTGTTTTTAACCAGTTGTGTGGGTAGAAAAATGAAGGTATAATAGATAAATATGCAGATAAAACAGGAACAAAAAATTACTCAAAAGATAACCTTAACTCCTCAAATAAGACAATTTCTCCATCTTCTTCAACTTCCTTCTATAGAACTTAAAGAATATCTTGATACCCAAATTGAGGAAAATCCAGTATTAGAATATGTAGATGTAGAAAATGAATTTGAGTCAATAGAAGAGAACGAAAAAGTTAAACAGTTGCTAAAAATAGAGGAGGCTAAAGAATCTCTTCCTTTTGCCTCTTTGCAATATGATTCTGAAGGAGAAAAAAAGAGAAGGTATCAAGAAAATTTACTTACCCAAACAATTACTTTACATGAATATCTTTTGCGCCAACTTAGATATTGTCGTTTATCAGAAAAAGAATATTATATTGGGGAATATATTATCGCCAATATAGATGAAAATGGCTATTTAAAAGAATCAATAGAAGAAATTAAAAAAGAACTTAATAAAAATTATCCCACAATAACTGAAGAAGAAATCACCCGTATACTTAAGCTTATACATACGTTTGACCCACCTGGGATAGGAGCAAGGAGCTTAAAGGAATGCCTTTTCTTACAACTTGAGGTTAAAAAGATAGATAACCCTTTAGTTTATAAACTTATTGATGAATATCTTCCTCTTTTGGCAAAAAGAAAATTGAAAGAGATAGCAAAAAAATTGAAAGTTTCTCTAAATAAAATAGAAAAAGCATTCAAAACAATTACCTCTCTAAATCCTAAACCAGGAAAGGAATTTTCTTTAAACGAGAAGGCACAAGCAATTATTCCGGATATAATTGTAGAAAAAATAGGTAATCACTTTGAAATAATTCTTAACACAAAAGATATTCCTAACTTAAGAATAAATCCTCGTTATAAGACTTTTTTAGCTTCTCCTAAAACTTCTCCTGAGACAAAGAAGTATCTGCGTAAAAAAATAAAACAAGCAATGGAACTGATAAAAGCTCTTACAGAAAGAGAAAAAATGATTAAAGAGATAACAAGACATATAATAGAAATACAAAAAGATTTTTTTGAAGAAGGAGATCCTTCTCTGCTTAAACCATTAACTCTTAAAGAACTAGCAAAAAAATTAGGGAAAAATGAATCTACGATAAGCAGAGTAGTGAATAAAAAATATATCCAAACTCCTTTTGGAATATTCAAGTTAGATTATTTTTTTACCTCTCATTTGGAAACAAAGGAAGGAGAGAAAATTTCTACACAAAAGATAAAATCTCTCATTTTAGAGCTCATTGCTCAGGAAAATAACTTATCTCCTTTAAAAGATTACGAAATTACAAGAATCCTTAAACGCTTTGGAATAAGAATTTCTCGCCGAACTGTAGCTAAATACCGAAAAGAGTTAAAAATTCCTTCTTATTCCCAGAGAAAAAATAAGTCAAAACAAAAAATTTAAGAAAGACCAGTCAGAGCTGTCTCTACTAATCGAACTAACTCGTCAACTGTTTTTATATTTTGAGAGGATAGATTTTCGGAGGGTTTCTGAGATGAGCTTATATTTAAAACTCCAACTACTTTCTCTTTTATCTTTATAGGCAGAAGGATAGAATACTTAAGATGAGGGTTTATTAGGCGAGATTTTATCAGTTGATCTTCTACTTTTTCTCCAATAAATAAAGGTTTTTTTCTTTCTGCCACCAGTCCCGCTAATCCTTCTCCTATCCTTAGACGTGTCTTTTCTATAATCTTTTTATCTAAGCCCTTAGCAACTTTTATATAAAGCTCGCTTTTTTCTTCATCCAAAAGCATAAGAGAGGCTCTCTCAGCCTTAACAAAATCATAGGAAACATCAAGCAAAGCATTAAGGAGTCTTTCCGTATAAAAAGTGTGAACTCTTTGCGTAATCTGAGAGGCTTGAGGAAATAGACCACTTAAAATTAAATTCTGATAACCTAATTCACAAATATAACGAGAAATATCATAAAGAAGTTCTATAATTGATCTTATCCCATAAAAAGAAAATGATTTAACTTCTCTTAAAGCATCAAGAAATCTTTCAAAATCAATATCTAAATTTTGAATTTTTTTCTTATAAATTTCAAGATGAGGCTTTCCCAGAATCACCGGTCCTACAAGTAAATAAGCTAATGTTTGATTTTTAACTTTTAAAGGTATAGAAAAAAAGTAGAATAGTTCTGCCTTACAAAAAAAACCTTCTTTCCAATCTTTTTCTTTCTCCTCATAGTTAATTTTTAGACAGTCTTTGCAAATCATCATTCCTTTCAAAGAACTTCTCATAACCTCTTCACAAATTCGAGAAGGAGAACTAAAATCAGTAAGAAGGGTGCCTTTTTTATCTACCGTGCATAAAGTTACTCTTAAAACTTGAGAAAAGTGATCTTGAATTTTTTGCCATTTTTTTATATCTACAATTTGATTGAAACCTATAGACATTATTTTTCTTTTTTTAAAATTCCATAAGCTTTTAATTTATTATATAAAGTAGTACGATTAATTCCTAAAATTTGAGCTGCTTTTTTTCGATTTCCTTGACATTCTTCCAATACCTTCTCAATCAATTCTTTTTCTGAAAGCTTAACTACTTCTTTAAGAGAAACATTGCCTTTAGTCTCTTTAGGTTTTTCATTTATCTCCTTAAAAAACTCTGGAAGGTCATCTACTTCAATTCTTTCTCCTTTACATAAAATTACTGCTCTCTCTACAATATTTTCTAATTCTCTCACATTACCCGGCCAATCATAGGCAAGAAGAAGCTCCAATACTTCTTGGGAAATATCTCTTATTACTTTATTTTTCAATCTCTCTGAACTTTTCTTCAAGAAGTGTTCTACTAAAAGAGGAATATCATCTTTGCGTTCCCTTAAAGGAGGAACATGAATGGGAATTACATTTAACCGATAATACAAATCCTCTCTAAAAAGACCTTCTCTTATTAGCTTTTTTAGATCTTGATTTGTAGCAGCAATCACTCTTACATCAACCTTTACTGTCTTTGTATCTCCTACTCTTTCAAATTCTCCTTCTTGCAAAACTCTTAAAAGTTTGACCTGCAGTTTTGGAGAAAAAGTATCTATCTCATCCAAAAAAATTGTTCCACCAGAAGCTACCTCAAATCTTCCTTTTCTATCTCTTAAAGCTCCTGTAAAGGAACCTTTTACATGTCCGAAAAGCTCGCTTTCCAATAAATTCTCAGGAAGCGCTCCACAACTTACCTCAACAAAAGATTTATCTTTACGATAAGGATTGCAGGAATGTAAAGCACGAGCGATTAGTCTTTTTCCTGTCCCGCTTTCTCCTGTAATTAAGACTGTGGCATTGGTTGGTGCTACCGTCTCAATAAGGTCATAAATCTTCTGCATTTTAGAGTTCTTACCAATTATTTCACAGAAACTGGCACGTTCTTTACTTTCCAGTTTTTCTTTTAATACTTTATTTTCCTCAACTAATCTTTTCTGCTCCAAAATTCTCTGAATCACAATTTTAATCTCGCTATCAATAATTGGTTTGGTAATATAATCAAAAGCCCCTTCTTTCATCGCTTCTACTGCTGTCTCAATTGTGCCATATGCGGTAATTAAAACAACTTCAGTATCAGGACTATATTTCTTAATCTTTCTTAAAAGAGTTATTCCATCCATTCGAGGCATCTTTAAATCAGCAATTACTACATCAGGAATATCTTTTTTAACAATCTTTAAAGCCTCTTCTCCATCACTGGCTAAAGATACTCTATACCCTTCGAATTTAAGAATCTCCAGTAAAGATTTTCTTGTCAAAGGCTCATCATCAGTAATAAGAATATGCCTTTTCATTGCAATTCGTTCTTTAAAGGTAACTCTACGATAAAAGTTGCACCTTCGCCTTTTTTACTTTCTACAAATATTTTTCCCTGATAACGTTGGATAATTTCATATGAAATCGCCAAACCCAACCCTGAACCTTCACCAACTTTTTTTGTTGTGAAGAAAGGTTCAAAAATCTTCTCTTTTATATCCTCAGGAATACCACAACCAGAGTCTTTAAAAACAATCTTTATCTTTCCTTTCTCTATCTGTGTAGAGATAAATAATTCTCCACCACTTTCCTTCATTGCATCACAAGCATTCTTTATAATATTGTTAAATACCACTTTTAATCCACGATCTGTTATTTTAGGCAATTCAGTACATATTTCTTTTCTTATCTCTATATTATAGCGATGAAAGTAATAACTAAATAAAAATAGAGATTCCTCTAATGCTCTATTGATATCTATGCTATTTTTGGAAGAAGAAAGACTCCAGCAGAAGTCCAACAAAGAACGAATGAAACGTGCGATTCTGTTTAATCCTTGCTTAGCTTCAAAAAGGTACTCTTTCACAATACTTTCTTCCTCCAGGCAATCTAAACTGAGATTAATATAGCGGATAATTCCATCTAAAGGATTATTTATCTCATGGATGAAACCTCCCACCAATTTCCCTAAGGAAGAAAATTTCTGAGAGTGATCTATAACTTTTTTAAGATTTTCTATCTCTTTCAATAGCCTTTTTTTCTCTTCTTTTTGTTTTTTCAAATAATTTTTCAATATATACATCGCAATTCCTAAATTCTCACAAATCTTTAAGGCAGTAGTAAGGTCTTTGTTCTCAAATACACCTTTTTCTTTCTCCGTAAGATTTAAAACTCCCACTAAATTCTCTGAATATTCCAATGGCAGAGAGAGAAAAGATTTTGAATGGTAATTGAAAAAGAAAGGTCTATCTTGAAAAGGAATTTCTTTATCTACATCTTTTACTAATAACGGTTTTCTCAATAAAGCCACTTTTCCAGCGATTCCTTCTCCTAATGTTTTTCTTATATTCTTAAAAGAATTCGTCTTGAAATTCTTTGCTATCTCCAAAACCAACTCTTTCTTTTCTTCATCAAAAATAAAAATAGACCCACGATGAGCTTTAACTTCTCTAAGACAGTGTTCTAAACTTAAGGTAAGAAATTTTTCCCATATTAAAGAATAAGAATCACTCATTGTTCTATAGGTTTGAAGGAAAGTGTTATATTTTATCACTTTTTCTTTTTTAAGCAACTAAAAAATTTTTTTAAATAAGGCATCAATTCTTTTATAAATAGCCTCACCTCTTCTTCAGAAGCATTTGCTGTAGAGATACGAATTAAAGCCCCTCCCTCATTTTTTCCCTGCAATGCATGCCAAGCAAGCCGAATCTGTTGAAGATAGTAATTGCTTATAAAATCACTGCCTGCAGAATACCAATACCAAGCTTTAATTATACCTTGAGAGTTCTTTATTGCTAATTTATTTGTATCAAGATAATTTTTCCCCAACCAGATTCTTTCTTTTGACTTCTTTAACAGTTGATTTCCTCCTCCTAAATAACATATTTCTGGAGGATGAAAACTAGCCCGATTTTTTGCAGAATAAACAATAGCTAAGGTTATTATTTTATTATTACTATTTTTATACACTCTCATTATCACATCCTTTGTTCCCAAAATCTCATACACCTCTTTATTTAACTTTACATCTTTTCCTTCCCAGTTATTAATTTTGAGAGGAAGGTTAGAAAAGACTAAGGAATCCTCAATACTAACTTTAGAGTTATTAATCTTTTTTACAACTAAAGAAGATAAGAGAAAAATAAATACTACTATCCAAAAATATTTATCCTTCATTTAAAAGAATTTCTCTTCTTTTAAAATAATTGCTTAAAGAGATAAGAAGGAAAAAACCAAGAATAAAGACTAATAATCCTGATAACTGATGTAAAAACCCTAAAGCTACTTTCTCTCCATAAATATAACTTATTATAAGTAAAAAAATAACCCGAATAATGTTGGATAAAAGAGCTACAGGAATACTAAAAAGAAAAATCAATACTTTTTTTGCCAAAGAGACATGAGCAAAATAAGAAATAAGTATCCCCAGAGCTAAAAAAGAGATTAAAGAACGCAAACCACTACAAGGGTCTCCTACGATTAAATAACCCCCTGGATAGTAAAGAATTGAACCTTTTCTTATAACTTCTATTTTTAATATATATTTAACTAAAAAAGCAGCAGTTTGAGCCACAAGCATTTTAAGCTTAAAAGCTAAATTGATAATAACTACTTGAGGCAAAGGTAACATAAAGATAAGAAAAGCAATGGGAAACAATATCTCCTTAACTATCTGATATCCTAACCAGCAATATACAGTGCCGAAAATCACAAAAGGAATAGCTAAAAAAGAGAGAAAGTTAACTTTAAAAATAATTCCTATCACATGTAAAAAAATTCCTCCCAATAAAAAGAATAAACCTCTCCATGAAGAATTAATCTTGAGTCTGCTTATTTTTCCTCTTTTTCTCCAGATAAGATAAATAAAAATAAAAGGAATAAGAAATCCATGAGAATAATATGAATCTCGTTGCAGGAAGCGATGAAAAAGAATAGGAAATGTGGGTGAAAACAAAAGAATAAAAAGAAGAGATAAAAATATTAACTTAAATATGAATAATTTATCAATTTTCATTAATTTGTTTTTTTAACTTCTCCATTTCTTCCCTACAATAGGAAACAATTAATTTATTCTTTGAATATTTATTTTTTATTTTTTCATAAAGTATGTAAGCATCCTTTGCTTTCTGTAGCTTAGAATAAACTTCAGCAAGTTTTAAAGAATAAAAAGGATTTAAAGGATATTGGGTAGACAACTTTTCTAAAAGCGGAACAGCCTCTTTATATTCTTTTTTCTCTAAATAACACAAAAGAAGATAATTCATTGCTTCCTTTTTTCTCTCTCCATTATTAATAATCTTTCCATAATAAGAAACTGCCTGTTCATAAAATTTTTCTGTAGCCTCTTTCTCTTTCATCTCTATACAATAGTGAAGAATAAGATAAGGAAGGGCGGTATTTATTTTACTGTCAGAGAATTCCTTCCTCATTTTTTTAAGAATTTGAATAATTTCGTCAAGTTTTCTCTCTTCTTCATAACATTTAACAAGTTCCTGATAAAGAAAAAATCTTCCTTTTTTTGTCTTTGTCTCCTTTAGCAATTCCTGATAGATTTCTTCTGCTTCCTTAAAATGGGAAGAGACAAAATATAGAGAAGCTAAATATCTTTTGATAATATAGACTACATTTGTGCCGACAAAATCTTCAATCAATTTATTGTAGTGTCTTATTGCCTTCTTATACATTTTTTCTTTCTTTTGAGGATCCCTCTCATAATATCTCACCAAATAGATAGGAATATTTAACCCTATCCTTGTAAGAGGATATCTTTTTAATATTTCTTCATAGTTATTATACGCACCTCTATCATCTTGTTGCCACTCACAGATTTTCCCTAAAAGGAAATAAGCTAAAGAAGCTATTTCTGGTTGCGAAGAAAAATTATTGACAACTTCTTTTAATTCCTGTTGAGCATGAGAGTATTTTCTCTGAGAGAGATAGATTTTAGTAATAATAAAATGGGCTTTGGCAGAAGGCAGTTCTAAGGGGGTTTTATTTATTACCTCACGATAAAAAGAAATAATTTTTTCTATATCTTTTTTACTAAGTTTTTTATTTTTCTCATTAATTAATTTAACTGCTTTTTTATTAGCCTGCCAGAGGAGCTTCTCGGAAAGATATCGGGAGTCAGTACATCCAAAAAGAAAAAAAAGAAAAATCCCTCCAACAATTATTCGTAAATTATCTCTTTCTAAAAACATTTCTCTTTTTCCCTAAGTTGTATCCTGCCCATCCCAAAAGACTTACACCAAAAAGAAAAGCTGTTGCTGGTTCGGGGTTGAGATGATCAGATTCAGCTAAAGAATCATTAAAAACCTCATCTGAGGATGAAGAAAAATTCTTAACAAGATCTTCGTAAGAATAATCACTTTGTTGAATAGAAGAATTGTAACTTTTTGAAGAAGAACCTCCTCCCCAGCAACCATAAAGAAAAAAAATCAACAAAAATAGGAAAAGGAACTTTTTCATTTTTTACCTCCCTCTTTTAAAAAAAGAATCGCTGGCAGAGTTGCAGTAAATAAATCTACAACCACCGAAACTGAAATCCCTATACCTAAAACAAATATTATTATCTCAGGAAAAAAATGCTTCATTAAAAAAAGAGTATTTCTTTTCAAAAAGATAACAGGAAGATAAAAAGATGAGGGAAGAAATACTAAGAATAGAGTAAGAAAAGGAAATTTTTTAAATAAACCTAAACTTCTTCCTAAAGCAGAAAATATTTTTCTCTTCTCAAAGACAATTGCAGGAATAGCATAGATAAAGAGAGTGGAAATAAAAACAACTCCTAAAAATGAGAGTATAGAAAAAAATAGACTATTCTCTCCCTTAATTTTCATCACTCTTAGCCAGGAGTAGGAAAGAAAAAAAATAATTACCCAGATTCCTAAAAGAGAAAGGTATCTTTTTAAAGAGAAAAAAGAATTTGCCAAAATACGAGGCTCTCTTTTTTTATAGTAAATATCTTTCAACATGAAACAAGCCGTTGCATTCATCAAAATTCCCAAAGTTGCTCCTATAAAAATATGTGCGTAATAATAAAGTTTTGGTAAAAGATAAAGGTTATAAGGATAATGAAGGAATTTCTCACCAAAAAATGCCCGAATAGGAGGAGCAAGAAGAAGATTTATAGGTCTTTGAGGAGATAAATAGAGAATATAAAGGGCGATCCCACTGAAAATACCTACAAGTAAAAAAGGTAAAAACATCTGTGGATATCTTCCTAAAATAATAAATGTCTCTTTCCATATCTCTACGACTTTCTTCACTTTAATGTGCTCCTTCTCCGGTTAGAATTCTGTTTATCGTCCACAAAATTATTTGAAAATCAAGTAACCAACATTTACGTTTAATATAAAGCAAATCGTATTTTAATTTTCTTGCTGCATCTTTCAAAGAAGCCCCATACTGATAACGCACTTGTGCTAATCCGGTAATTCCTGGTTTAATTTTTAATCTTTCGGGGAAGCGAGGAATTGTTTGAATAATTTTTTTATAAAGCTCTGGTCTTTCTGGACGAGGGCCTATAAGACTCATTTCTCCTTTAAACACATTGATTAACTGAGGTAATTCATCAAGATGGGATTTTCTCAAAAAACGTCCGATACGTGTTATACGGGGATCATCCTCTTGTGCCCAAACCGGACCTGTCTGAGCTTCAGCATCTTCACGCATCGTGCGAAATTTCCAAATCTTAAAAATCTTGCCATTTTCTCCCACTCTTTCTTGTTTAAAAAATACTGGTCCGGAAGAATCAACTTTTATAAGAAAAGTGATAATTAGAAATAGAGGAAAAAGAAATAAAAGTCCTATCCCAGAAATTACAAAATCAAAAATACGCTTGAACAATAAATACCTCAAACGCGCCCAATTTATTATTAAACTTAACAGAAATATTTTTATTCCGTAATTTCCTATAGTTAATGCCCCTAAGGTTTTTTTAGAAACTTCTCTGCTTATTTCTGTATAAATACCTTCTTTTATCCAGAAAAATATGCTTATTAAAAAAGACAAAGTAAACAAAGTAAACAAAAAAGAAAGAAGAAAATGTAAGATTTTTGTTTCTTTGATATACTCCCTCCAGGCAAAAAATAAATTCTCTATCTCCTTTTTAACTAAATAAACTTTTTCTTTAAACATTTCTGTTTTGTTTTTAGAAATAGCATCTTTTATGCCAAGATAGTTTTTTAGAATAAAAATAAAAAAAATTTAAATATTGATAAGTCTTTGATAATGAATAAGTTATAAAGCTTCTCTATTTTACATAGAAATTCAAAAAATTTTTAAAATCATCTGTTTAAAAAAATAAACACTCTGTCTTTTATTCTCTACTTTTATAGTTATAAAAGAATGATAGAATAAAAATTTTCTCTCCCCTCAGGGTAACTTTCTTCTTTGGAAGCTCTGAATAAGTTTCTTATTTTCATCATTTGAAAAATATGTTAACTAAATTCTAATTGACACACCTACTAAGGACGTGTCCTAAATTTTGATATGTAATGGAATAAGTAAATTTGCCCTGTAACTTGACAGAATCTTTTGAAAATAAAGTGTCAAGTTATGATTGCAGGTTTTAAAAACCCTTATCCCGCTTACCAAATCTCATTACACGTCGGGTTTGAAATTACATTGAAATTTCTTTTTCTTCTTTGGTTTATGGAGCCTGTATTCAATAAGAATCTGTCTTAGT
>CAZESF010000023.1:0-11674 GCA_964515205.1 uncultured Planctomycetia bacterium | reverse complement strand
TAAAAAACATATTTTTTAAAAAAAGTGAAGGGACAAATAAATAAACAGATGTCTTTTTACTTAAATAACAAGCCAAAGTATAGGCAGGAAAAAAATGCCCTCCACTATATTCACTAATAAGAAGCACTTTGCGCATCCTTAGATAAACGAAAAACTAAACCTACCAAAAGATAATGAATAAATAAATTGCTCCCCCCATAACTGATAAAAGGCAAAGGAAGTCCTTTTGTGGGAAGAAGTCCACAGCTGACACCAATATTAATCATCACCTCTAAACCAAAAAGCACACTCATCCCTAAACAGAAAGCTTTGGAAAAATCAGAAACAATAAGACCAATTTTAAAAAAATTATAAAAAAGAAAAAAATAAATTCCCAAAAGAAGAAGACTTCCTAAAAATCCAAATTCTTCAGCAATTATAGAGAATATAAAATCTGTATGTGCAGCAGGCAAAAATAAAAACTTCTGCTTACTTTCTCCCAAACCTACGCCAAAAAGTCCTCCGTTTCCAAAAGCAATCTGTGATTGAATTAGCTGGAAACCAAATCCTTTAGGATCCTTCCAAGGATTTAAAAAATAAATTAATCTTTTAAGGCGGGATGGATAAAGCTTCATAAGGAAAAAAATTGTTATTATCCCTATAAAAATTAAAAAGAAAAGATATCTTTTTTTCGCTTTAAAAAGAAAAAGGCAAATGATTATCCAAAGAAACCAAAAAATAATACTTCCCAAATCAGGTTCCAAAAGAAGAAAAAAGGAAATTATCCCTATCATTACTAAAGGAATAATTAAATCAGACAAAGTATTAAGAACTAAATTTCTTTTGGTCGCAAATTGGGAAAACCATAAAAGAAAAGATATCTTCAAAAATTCTGAAGGCTGAAAATTAAAACCCAAAAAAGAAAACCAGCGTTTTGCTCCTCCAACTTTTTTCCCCACAATTAACACTAAAAAAAGAAGAAAAATATTAAAAAGTAAAATTAAAAAAGCATATCTTTTTAAAAAGATAGGATCTACAGCCAAAATAACAAAAAAAGCAAATAGACTGATTATAAAAAAGAAAATTTGGCGTTTGAAAAAATAAAGGCTATCCTGAAAGTTTTTATATGCATAAATTGAGGAAGCTTCATAAACCATCAAAATTCCAAAAAGAGATAATCCTAAAATAGATAAAAAAATTATTCTTCTTTCTTTATTTAAACTTATCTTTGAGTTCATTTACTATACGAATAAAATAATTGCCTCTTTCTATATAGTTAGAAAACATATCAAAACTGGAGCACATAGGAGAAAACAATACTACATCACCACAAGAAGCATTTAAGAAAGCATCTTCAACTGCATTTCTCAAATCAGAAAAAAGTTGAATATTTTTAAAATGATTCTTTAAAGAAGCTCTAATCTTTTCTTTTGCCTCACCAATAAGATTAATTTTTTTAACTTTTCCTAAAAAAGGCAAAATAGAAGTATAATCTAAACCTTTATCCTTTCCTCCGGCAATAAGAATTGCAGGTTTTTTAATATTTTTAAGTGCCCATAAGGTTGCTGAAGGATTGGTAGCTTTAGAATCATTAATAAAAAGTACTTCCTTAATCTGGGCTATTTTCTGCATACGATGAGGTAATCCTTTAAAACGGGAAAGCGTCTCTTTTATATAAGAAGACTCAATACCAAAAATAGAGGCAATGGTTTTTAAACAGGAAATATTCTCATTCTCATCATTATCACCGAAATACAAAATCTTTGCTTTAATCTTTCCTTCCCATTCTTTACAACAGGAGATATTACGATTGATTACAGCAAAATCTTCCTTCTTTTGATTCATAAATATTCTCTCTTTAGCTTCCTTATACTCTTTAAAATTAGAATATCTATCTAAATGATCTGGCTCTAAATTGATTATACAGCTTACATAAGGTCTAAATTTTAGAATACTTTCTAACTGAAAAGAACTTACCTCAAGCACAACTAAATCTTGAGGATGTGTTTTTCTAACAAAAGAGGAAAAAGGCACTCCAATATTTCCTCCCAAATATACAGAAGGAAATTTCTTCTTTAAAAGTAAAAAAGTAAGGAAAGAAAGTGTTGTTTTTCCATTGGTTCCAGTAATAGCAATTATTCTTGAATGCGTAAACCAACTGGCTAATTCTATCTCTCCTACACAAGGCAAAGATAATCGATGTATAGTTTTTCCTATCAAGGATCTTTTTAAATCCACCCCCGGACTTATAACTACTAAATCGCAATCACGAAGAAATCTTTCTGAATGTCCACCGAACTCAAATTTAACACCTTCTTTTTTAAAATTTTCAACAAGAGAAGAAGGGAAGTCCTCTTCAGACTCTTTTTCACTTACCTTTACCTTTTTTCCTAAGGAAATCAGGAGTTTGCATAAAGCAATTCCTGTCTTTTTAAATCCTATTACACCAATCTTTTTAAATTTTTCTATATTCATCTTAATTTCAAAGTAAGTAAAGCTAAAACAGCAAAGGCAATGGAAACTATCCAGAATCTTACAATTATTTTAGACTCAGGTATTCCTTTAAGTTGAAAATGATGATGCAGGGGTGAGGCAAGAAAAATCTTCCTCCCTCTTAATCTTACAGAAATAATCTGTAAAATTACGCTCAATGCCTCAATAACAAATATCCCTCCAGAGATAAGAAGAATAAATTCTTTTTTTATAAAAAGAGCAATTACCCCTAATCCTCCTCCTAAAGCCAAAGCTCCTGTATCTCCCATAAAGATTTCTGCCGGATATGCATTAAACCACAAAAATCCTAATCCTGCTCCCAAAACTGCACTGCATAAAACAGTTAATTCTGCAGCATCTTTTATATAAGGAATAAAAAGATAACGGGAAAAAATAGCATGTCCACTAACATAACAAAAAACAGCAAATACTAAAAAATTAGTGATTAGCCCTCCCATAGCCAGTCCATCTAAACCATCAGTAAAATTTACCGCATTTGAGGTAGCAACAATTACCAGTGTTGCCCAAAGAATGTAGAAATACCCCAGATTTAGAGAAATCTTTCTAAAAAAGGGTAAATTTAGCTGAGTAGTAATATTTTTATCTAAAAAAATAATTATTCCCACTATAACTCCTATAATTATTTGAAAAATCAACTTCTCCTTACGAGAAATTCCTTTATTTTTCTTTATCTTGAGAAGATCATCCCTTACACCCAAAAGTCCTAAAAGAAAAAATATCAAAAGAGTATACCAAAAAAAAGAATTTGTCCATTTTACCCATAGCAAGGAAGAAACAAATATGCTGAAAAGAATTAATAAACCTCCCATAGTAGGCGTTCCCTTTTTATCTTTATGCAATCTTTCTAAGTCTTTATGTCCATACATATCTATTTTCTCTTTTAAACCTAACTGATAAAATTTATCTTTTAAAAGACGCCATAAAAAGAACATAAGAGAAAAAGAGGTAAGCAAAGCTAAAGCAGAACGAACAGAGATATATTTTATTACATTAAAGATAAAAAAATATTTACTTAAAGGATATAAAAGATGATAAAGCATAGTTAAAAGTAATCAATTACTTTCTCCATCTCCATATTACGTGAGCCCTTTACAAAAATTAAATATTTCTTTTTATCCACAATTTTTTTTAAAAAGCAAGCAATCTCTTTATGAGAATCAAACTGATACGCTCCTTTAAATCCCTTTTTCTTAAGATGTTGAGTTAATAAAGAAGAAAAATTACCCAAAGTAAGAATATATCTAAAATTAGCTTTAAGAAGAAAATCAGCTAACTGAGTATGAAAATAATTACTTTTTTTACCTAACTCTGCCATATCTCCCAAAACAGCTATTTTAGGAAGAGAAAAAATACTTAAAGATTTTACTGCTTCTTTTAAGGCAAAAGGATTAGAATTATAACTATCGTTGATAAAAATTACATTTTCCTTTTCAATTTTTTGCATACGCAGAGGCAGAAAATTTTTAAACTCAGCTAATCTTTTAATGCTTTCTTTTAAATCCAGCCCCATCACTTGCGCACATAAAAGAGCGGCTAAAGCGTTAAAAATATAAAAAGAAAAAGGTGTAGAAAGTTTTAAATGATATTTATCGTTTATCAAAAAATGTGAGGAATCAAAAGAGACGTTTAAAAGTTTTGCATAAAGATGAGCATCTTTTGTTTTCCCAAACCAAAACAACTGTTTTTTTATATTAACTCTTTTAAGCCAAGAGTCACTTCTGTTTAATATTGCTTTTTTTACAGAAGAAGTCTTAACTAAGGAAATCTTTTCTTCAAAAACTCCCTTTAAATTACAGAGTCCTTCAAGATGGACAGGTTTGATAAAAGTAATTATTCCTATTTTAGGTAAAGATAAAGAAGAAAGAGTTTTAATTTCTCCTTTAGAATTAGTTCCTAACTCTACTATAACTACTTCCTCATCTTCTAAATTAAGAAAGGTTTTGCTTACTCCTAAAAAATTATTTTCTGTATCTTTATTTTTCAACAAATTAAATCTTTCTTCTAAAAGATAAGCAAGCATCTCTTTAGTTGTTGTCTTTCCTACCGAACCAGTAATAGCGATAACCAAAGGATTTTTTTTCTTTCTTATATACTTTACAATTTTCCCCAGCGCCTTATAACTATCTTTTACCAAAAACACACATCCTTTTATCTTTTTAAATAAATCTAATTCTTTCTCACTTATTATTAACTTTGAACCTTTCTCATAGGCTTCTTTTATAAAATCATGCCCATCAAAGAAGCGTCCTTTTAAAGCAATAAAACCTGTATTTTTCTTAATTGTGCGAGAATCTATAGAAAATTTAGCCGGAGGAAAGAAATACTCTTTATTTATAACTTTTGTTGGTTTTAATAACTTCAGCAATGTAGAAAAAGAAAACATCATTTTTTCAAGAAATTTTTTACTACTTTACAATCATCAAAAGGAATTCTTTCTTCACCTATAATCTGATATTTTTCATGTCCTTTTCCTGCAATCAACACACAATCATTTTTTCTTCTCAGTTTTAATGCTTTCTCTATTGCTTTTTTTCTATCTACAACAATAGTAAAATTATTCCTTATAAATCCTTTCTTTATCTCTTCCAAAATTTTGCGAGGATCTTCATTGCGAGGATTATCTGAAGTAATTATACTAAAATCAGCATAAAGAGAGGCTATTTTTCCCATAAGTCTTCTTTTGCCTTTATCTCTGTTTCCTCCACAACCAAAAACACAAATAATTCTTCTGTAGCCTGTTTCTTTCAATGTAAGAAGAACATTTTTTAAAGCAGAAGGGGTATGAGCATAATCTACAAAAACAGAAGGTGCCACCTCCTCCAGTCTCCCCCGAGGCAGTTTAAGAAAAGGTATCTTTTTCTTAATCTTTCCTAAGGAAAAACCTAAAAGATTAAGAGAAGCAATGGCTGCGGAAAGATTCTCTATATTAATTCTTCCCAATAAAGAAGTAGAAAAACTTTCTTTTTCTTGAGGAGAAAAAATATCAAAATAAGATTTTTTATATGCAATTTTTTTTATCTCTATACGATAATAAGCACTTTTTTTGCTTCCATAGCTAAATT
This sequence comes from uncultured Planctomycetia bacterium, assembly GCA_964515205.1. GTDB lineage: Bacteria > Omnitrophota > Gorgyraeia > Duberdicusellales > 4484-171 > CAZBLX01. The sequence continues at coordinate 6,119 of CAZESF010000023.1, read as the reverse complement.
TTTTATTTTCAATTTGAGAAAATAATCGTCTTCCATAAAAATTATCAATATTTATCAAAGCTAAAGCTTCAGGGTTATCTAAAAACAGTTTCTTTTTGGCTGAAAAATAATCATGCATATTTTTATGATAATCTAAATGCTCACGACTTAGATTAGTAAAAATCAACTCCACCGGAGAAATTCCTTCTAATCTATCCTCTTTTATCCCCTGAGAAGAAGCTTCCATAACCACAAAAGAATCTTCCTGTTGAGCTAAAAGTCTTCTTAACAATAGATAATCAGGAGTGGTAAGCAAACTCTCTTCTTTTTCTTTATCAGAAAAATAATATCCTATCGTACCTATGAATATAGAAGGCAAATTAAATTTTTTAAAAAGTTGATAGATTAAATAAGCAGTGGTGGTTTTGCCATTGGTTCCGGTAACAAGAATAAATTTAAATCTTTCTACTACTCCTTTATATACCCTATCCACAGCTTTTCTCAATTCCTCTTTTATATTTTCTAAAAAAATCACTGGTCTTTTTTTTATTATCTTCTCAATCCTTTCTTTATCCTGTCTTTCGGCAACAAATATCGCTATTTTCTCCTCTATCTTTTTAAGAATTTTAAAAATATCAAAATTTCCCCCTTTAATAATAAAAAACATATCTTGATTATCTAAATATTTATGATGACAACTTATCCCCTTTATTTCTATTCCTGCTACTGAAAAAGATAGATCAAGATAAGGGAAAACTTCTCTTACTTTCATTGTTTTGCTAATTCCAATTGCATACTTTGATTATAATCTATAATTTTCTCTGCAATCTTTCTAAATAAAGATGCAGCTACTACCCCTCCATAGTGAGATTTTTTTGGCTCCTCAATTGTCACCCCTATAACCAAACACATATCTTTTCCCTCCAAAAACCCCACAAAACTGGCCTGATAAGAGGTATGAGAATATCTTTTCAGGCGAAAATCAAATCTTTGAGCAGTACCTGTTTTCCCCCCTACCTTTATCCCTTCAATCTTTGCTTTTTTACCTGTTCCCTCCTCTACCACTCCAATAAGCACTCTTTTCACTTTTTCTGCTACCCAAACAGGCAAAACCTTTTTTCTTGGGTATTTCTTCTCTTTCAAAAAACCTTCTCCGACAATTTTTTTTAAAATATGAGGGTGAATATCAAATCCTCCATTTACAATAATAGAGACTGCTTTTACTAATTGAATAAGAGTTACCCCTATCCCCTGTCCAATGGGAATTATAAAAGAAGAGGTGCGACTCCATAAAGAAGGAGGTTTAAGTAATCCTTTCTCTTCTCCAGGTAAATCAATACCTGTTTTTCTGCCAAAACCTAATTTTTTAATATAGTGATAAATAGTCTCTTTTTCCAATAAATTTGCCAGCTTTGCCACTCCAATATTAGAAGATTTTTCAAAAACTTCCTCAAAACTTAAATTATCAAAGGCACGCCAGTCGTGAAGCACACTACCGGGGATTTTAAAATTTCCTTGTTCACAAAATATTGTTTTAACTTTTTCATCTAACTTATGAGCTATTGCTGCAATTAAAGTAATGATTTTAAATACAGATCCTGGCTCAAAAACTGTTGAGATAGCATAATTTCTTAAATATTCTTGAGGGACTTCAGATAAATAATTAGGATTAAAATTGGGAAAATTGGCTAAAGCTAAAATCTCGCCATTAAAAGGATTCATTACAATTACTGTTCCTTTTTTTGCTTTAAAATAATCTATAGTTTCTTCTAAATATTTCTCTGCCCAATACTGAATCTGAGCATCTATCGTTAAAATTAAATCCTTTCCTCTTTCAGGAGAAAATAAAAAGGGTGAGGAATAAAGGATGGAAGAAGCATCTTTTAAAACCTGAACTAATCCTTTTTTCCCTCTTAAATAAAAATCATATTTTAACTCTACCCCCTCAATCCCATGATTATCTATATCTACTCCCCCCAAAATATGAGAAGCAAGCTTTCCTTGAGGATAGAAACGTTTCTTCTCCCGGATCCATCCTATTCCTTTAAGAGATAATTCTTTTATTTTTTCTTTGTCTTCAAAAGAAACTTTTCTTTTTATCCATACAAAACGTCGCTTTAATCTTAACTTTTTCTCTATTTTTAAAGGATTCATTTTAAGAATTTTGCTTAATAATAAACTATAGTTTTTCTTATCTTTTTCTTTAATTTGAGAAGGGTCAGCATATATAGAGAAAGTATTTATATTTGTAGCCAAAATTCTTCCTTTACAATCATAAATCTTTCCTCTTTCTCCTTCTAAAGAAATCAAAGAGTATCTTTGAGAATGGGCTATTCTTTTTAAAAATTCCTCACGAAAAAATTGAAGATATATTATTCTTGAAATAATTAATAAAAAAAAGAATAAGAAGAAAAGAAAGACAAAGTTAAAACGCCAATTTATTTTATTAATCTTCACATATATTCTTTACTCTTCTTGGGCAAATACTTCTTTTCCAAAAAATGTAGTAGTCTCTTTTGGTTTCTTTTTAGCATCTACAAAAGTCTTCTCTTTTTTTCTCAACTCAACAATAATTAATTTTTCTCTTTCTGGTAAAGTAAAATGATTATTTTCTGCCCATTGATTTAGACTCTTTAGGTTTGTTTTTTGTGCTAAATTATATAATAAAGTATCTCTTTTATCAATCAGTTTATTGTAAAGCTTATAAAGATGAGTCAGTTTATATACAGCAATAGAAAGGGAAATTTTTAAATGAAGATAGAAAAAACTCATTATAAAGAGAAAAACTAATATTAATATTTTTCTTTTCATAAATAAAGAAAAAACAAAAAAAATTAATTACTTAACCTTTTCTACAGCTCTCAACTTTGCTGAACGTGAAGAGAAATTCTCCTCTACCTCTTGCGCAGAAGGTCTTAAAGGTTTAGGGGTTAAAATTCTTACTATCTTTCGAGAAGCATATTCTTTAAATATATGCTTTACGACTCTATCTTCTAAGGAATGAAAAGAGATTACTGCTATTCTTCCACCAAGAGATAAAAAATTTATCGCTTTTCTTAAACCTTCCTCTAAACAATCCAACTCACGATTTACCACAATTCTTAAAGCCTGAAAGACTCTTGTAGCCGGATGAATCCTAAATCCTCTTTTTTTAGGAATTGCCTCTATTATTAAATCTCTCAGCTGGGTTGTGGTAAAAATAGGATGTCTTTTCCTTTTTTCTACTACATAATGAGCAATCCTTTTTGAAAAATGTTCCTCGCCAAATTTTTGAAATATTTTGCATAATTCCTTTTCACTTAAATTATTAATTAAATCATAAGCACACAAAAAAGAATCTTTATCCATCCTCATATCCAAAGGACCTTCTTTTAAGAAACTGAAACCACGTGAGGCAGAAGAAAGCTGAAAACTGGATAGACCCAAATCAAAAAAGAAAGCATCTACTTTCTCTATCTTTAAATCCTTCAAAATCTTATCTAAATTCCTAAAATCTTCTTTAACTAAAACTATTCTTTTATCCTTAATATCTTTTAATCTCTCTGCTGCCAACCCAAGTGATTCTTTATCTTTATCTATCCCTATAAATGTAGAATAAGCAGGCAATTCTTCCAAAATCTTTAAAGCATGAGAAGCTACCCCTATCGTGCAGTCAACAAAAATATTCTTTGAAGAAGGCTCTAAAATATGCATTATTTCTTTATACATTACCGGATAATGATAAAGAAATTCTTCAGAAGAGTTTCTGAGCAATTTCTTCAAATCTTCTTCGGTTATGAGCATAAAATTCATCCCACCTTTCTTTTGCCCAAATTTCAATTCTTTCTGCCACGCCAATAATTACAACTTCCTTCTTTATCTGAGCAAATTCCTTAAGATGTTGAGGTAAATTTATTCTTCCTTGGGAATCTATCTCTATCTCTTGTGCTCCACTAAAATAAAGTCGGTTAAAAAAGCGCACCTCATATTTGGTAAAATCAAGAGAGTTAAGTTTTTCCTCTAATCTTTTCCAAATCTCTTGAGGAAATAAAAAAAGACACCCATCTAATCCTCGTGTAAGATAAAATTTTTTTGGTTTTAATTTCTTTATCTTTTCTCTGAATTTTGCGGGAAGCACAAATCTATCTTTGCTATCTAAGGTGTGACGATATTCACCATACCACATTCCACTTTACTCCACTTTCTCCCACAATTAATATAATTCAATCCCCTTTCTTTGTCAAGGGAATTCCCTAAAATAATCAAGAATATACAACAAATTGGGTAGGAATTTATCTTATACTCTAAATCTAGTGAGGACAAATTGGATATCTTTCTCTATTGTTTTTTTCAACTCCTCAAGAGTAGAGAATTTCTTCTCTTCTCTTATCTTTTCTAAAAAAGAAAGTTTTATTTTTCTTCTGCGCCACTTTCCTTTCCAATTTAAAATATGCACCTCTATACTTAAATTTTTATTCTTCCCTATGGTAGGTTTAAATCCAATATTACAAACTCCTAAATACTTTTTTTTATTTATTATTCTAACTGCATATACACCATTTTCAGGAAGCACACAACCGCAATTTTTTAAATTTAATGTAGGGAAACCAAGCCTTCTTCCCAATCCTAAGCCTGAGGTAACCTCAAATTCCCAAACAAATTCCCGCCCTAAAAACTTTTTAGCTTTGTCAAAATCAGCTTTTTTTATTAATCTGCGAATTAAAGAACTGCTCACAGGAATACCTTCTCTTTTTCTTTTCTTTATCACTATCAGTTTAAATTTCCGTTGATGAGAAATTCTTAAAAGTTCAGCAATTTTAGTTTTTGCTTTATATCCAAAAGAAAAATCCTCCCCCACCACTAAGGTTTTAATCTCTAATCTTCTAAATATCTTTTTTAAAAAAATTTCTCCTTCCAATTTTAAAAAAGTAGGGGAGGCTTTTAAAATCCAAAGATAATCTATTCCTAAGGAAGAGATAATTTTCTTTTTCTCCTCAAGAGTAGTTAAGTATCCTAAAAAATTTTTATTGAGTATTTCTTCTGGATCCGGCCAAAAAGTTATTACTAAGGAAGGAAGATTATAAAAAGAAGAAATTTTTTTTAATTTTTTTAAAAGATAGATATGACCCCGATGTAAACCATCAAAAACACCAATAGTAGCAACACATTTTATTTTTTTACCAGAAGAGGTTAGCTCTTTCATTTAGATAGAAAAATCTTTAAGGTGAGAATAATCTATCTTCTCCAAAGATATTGCATTTTCTAACCGAAAAGGTCCTATAGCAATTCTTTTTATCTTTGTAACATGAGCACCACAGCCTAATTTTTCTCCAATATCCTCAACTAATTTTCTTATATAAGTCCCTTTAGAACATCTCACATAAAAATCTACAAAAGGCTTTTGAATATTTAAAATCTTAATCTCATGAATCTTTACTTTCTTAGGAGGTCTTTCTATAATTATGCCTCGCCGTGCTAACTTATAAAGCCTTTTTCCTCCTATTCTTTTAGCACTCATCATCGGAGGTATCTGCTCAATCTCCCCACAGAAAGAGAAGAAAACTTCTTTTATTTTTTCTTCACTGATATCTTTAAAGGGTCTTGCTTTTATAATTCTTCCTTCACTATCCCCTGTAGTAGTAGTCTCTCCTAACTTCATTATTCCTAAGTATTCTTTATCCAGAGAGGAAAATTTTTGAAATAGTTTTGTATATCTTCCTACTAAAATAACTAATAAACCTTCAGCTAAAGGATCAAGAGTGCCGGCATGTCCTACTTTTTTAATTTTTAATTTTTTTCTTACTATTTCTACAATATCATGGCTTGTATATCCGGAAGGTTTATTAATCAGAAGAATGCCTTCTTTTTTAACACTTAAATTTTCCATTGGTATATCTTTTAACAAAAGAAATTACTTTTTTCTCCACATTGTAAATATTATCCTCAATCGTTGTGCCACTGGCACGTTTATGCCCTCCTCCTCCGAAAAATTTAGCAATACGATTCACATCCACATAAGAACGAGAACGGAAATTAACCCGTATTTCATTTTTCCCTATTTTTTTAAAAAGAATAAATACCTCCGCATCTTTTAAAAATCTTAAAATAGAAAATATAATCTCTGTTAAATCGTATTCTTTTTTAGGCCATCTTTTTATAAC
>CAZESF010000022.1:0-11696 GCA_964515205.1 uncultured Planctomycetia bacterium | reverse complement strand
ACTGGTTAAGGCATCATATACATCAGCTATAGCTACAATTCGTGCAGAAAGAGGAATTTCCTCGCCTTTTAAGCCTTCTGGGTATCCGGAACCATCCCATCTTTCATGATGATAAAGAATAATACTTTCTACCAATTTAAGATATTGATTACTTCCTTTATTCTTAAGTAAAGGAGAAAGCATCTCAACTCCCAAGCGAGGATGTTGCTTTATTATCTCCCATTCTGCTTCAGTAAGCTCAGAGGGTTTTAAAAGAATCTCATTAGGTGTACGCCATTTTCCTACATCATGAAGCATACTGGCATAACTTATATCATTTATATATTTCTCATCTATGTAATCTTTGAACTCTTCTAACTCTTTTAGTTTTTTTGCAATAAAGCGAGTATATTCTGCAATACGATGAATATGATCCGCTGTTTCAACATTACCTACCTCTTCTGCTTTAAGAGCAAAAACTTCCATAATTCCTTTATATAAAGCCTCTCTTTTCTTTTCTTCTTCTCTTATATGAGTAATGTCTATAAATGAGGCAAGAATATGAGGTATCTTTTTTTCATCCTCTATTAGGGAAAACAAAGATTGGACGTAAAATAAACTATTGTCTTTCTTTCTTCCTTTTAATTCTCCTAACCAAGTTTTTTTTTCTTTCAATTTTTTCTCTATTAAATTTTTTATTAGCTCTTCCTCAAAAAATAAATTCTTCAATTTTTCCCCTTTAAATTCCTCTTCTTTATATCCCCACATCTTTGCAAAAGATGGATTAACATAAGTAATTTCTCCTTTTATATCAGAGATACAAACACCACTAAGTGAGGTTTTTAATGCCATTCTCATAAGGATAGGTTCCTCCTCTAATACTTTTCCAAAATTTTCATACCAGTTTAAAGCATCTTTTATTGCTTTCTCAAGACGTGGAAGACTCAAATTTCCTTTAACTAAATAATCGCTTGCTCCTGCTTTTATCATTGCTACTGCTACTTCCTCATCCCCACTTCCTGTGATAACAATTACAGGAGTATTAATTCCTCTTCCTCTTATATGTTGAAGAATCTCCAAGCCTGTTATTTTGCTATGCACACGATAGTCTAAAAATATAAGATCAAGTTGAGGATGGGTATCTAAAAATTCTAATGCTTCCTCCAGTGTAACTACATGATGAATATCTAATTCAAACTCTATCAAATTCTTGCCATAATGTTTTAAAACAACTACTGAGAAAGGGTCATCCTCAATTACTAAAGTATTTAATTTTCTCTTCCCCATTTTCAAAAATTATATCACAAATCACAAATTTTACTATAACGGAGGGGGAGGGATTTGAACCCCCGTCCCACAAAATGCGGGAAGCGGTTTTCAAGACCGCCGCCTTAAACCGGACTCGGCCACCCCTCCTTTGTCGCTTCGCTCCTCAAGGAGGCTCTGCCTCCTTGACGCTCCGCTCAAAGTATAACCACAGAAGAGGATATTCGCTCCGCTGACACCTCCGAAGTAATTTCAAAAGAAGATGTAAAATTTATAAACTCTGCCCCTCCCTGACGCTCCGTTCGTAAGAAGAATCAAAGAAAATAATTTCACTTCCCTTCTCACCCCGAAGTATAATCAAAGAAGCGTACTTAAAAAAACATTCACTTCGCTGACATCTCTGAAGTAAAAATTATATCATAAAATTTGTTTATTTGTTATAATAAATAATTATGAAAAATAAGTTGCTTGCTGTAATGTTTATAGATATGTGTGGCTATACCTTGCGAATGAGCCAGCAGGATAGGAAAGATAATGAATTCTTTATAAAAGGAACACAACATTTAGTGGAAGTTTTCTTGAAGGATAAAGAAGGAGTTTTGATAAAGACCTTAGGTGATGGTTTTCTGGCTGTATTTGAATCTCCTACCAATGCTGTAATTTGTAGTAAGAGTTTACAGAAAGCAGTCAGAGATCGTAATATGAGTATATTGAATAAAGAAAAATGGCTTAAATTTAGAATAGGGATAGATGCAGGAGAGGTAAGTATTGATGAAAATGGCGATATTTATGGAGAAACAGTTAATATTGCTTCTCGCCTTCAAGAAATTGCTCAGCCAGAGGAAATTTTAATCTCTGAGATTGCTTATTTAACGATTAACAAGAACGAGATAAAAACAAAGTATCAGTTAGAGACAAAATATTTAGGAAGGAAAAAATTAAAAAATGTTTCTCGGAAGATAAAAGTTTATAAAATAGTAGAATCTGCTTATTTAGAGAATAAAAGAAAAAAACCTAATTATTTTTTAAAAATTATTGTTTTTTTTGGCATAATTCTTTTTCTACTTGCAGGAGTTTTCTTTTCCCTTTCTAAATTTTCATTTTTTACTAAAAAGAAAAAGCTTTTATCATTTTTAAAAAAAGATAAAAATTCAGCATGTAAAGTTAAAGGGATAATATTTTCTCATGGCAATTATTTTGTGATGATAAATAACCAATTATTTGGTGAAGGAGATAATATTTGTGGAGTGAGAATTTTAAAAATTTTTCCTGATAAAGTTATAGTAAAAACATCAAAAAAAATAAAAATAGTTAAGATAGGAGAAAAGATTCCTTCGTTTAAAAAACAAGAAAATCTTCAGGAAAACTAGTTTTTCTTAATCTACGTGTCATCTCACACATCATCTGATAAAGAATTTTAGCACAGATAACAGGTTGGGCTTGAAAAAGTTCATTGAAAGAAGCACGTTTTATCTCTAAAAGTTCTACCTCCTCCACAGCAGAAGCAGTAGCGGTACGGCGAACATATTCAAATAAAGCGATTTCTCCAAAAAAATCTCCAGAATTTAAAAGAGCAATTTCTTTTCCTTTTTTTGTGATTCTTACGATACCTGTTTTTATAATATACATGGAATCTCCCTCATCATTTTCAGAAAAAATAATAACTCCTTTTCCGAATCTTTTTTCTGAAAAGAAAGGAAGAAGCTTTTGTAATTCGTCATTATCTAAAAGTTGAAACAAAAATAGATTACCTAAATTAGTTATATCTTTCTTTTGCATCTTACCCCCCTTTCTTTAATTAAAGAATAGGTAGAAATCTACGCAAAAATATCCCTATTAAACAGCAAAATAAAAGATTAAATAATATTTCAGCGTCAAATTTTAACCTTTTAGAAAAAATTCTGAACAATAAAGGAACAAAAAGAAAACATAAAAAGTTAAAAGAAAGAAAAGATGTAGTGATAACGAAACGTTCAAAAATACCATATTTTCTTAAAAAAAGAATATCTTGTTGAGAATATGTTTTTTTAAAATAAGAAAGTAAAAAATTTTCCCACAAATATCCTCCCGCAAACGTAGAAATTGTATAACCAATAGAAAAGATTATTAAAGAATCGTTATTATATAAAGAAAGAGGTAGATTTTCAGATGGAAGAAGAGGGAAATGAGAAAAGTCAAAGATAAGAATAGGAGAAAGAAAGAAGATATGTAAAAATTGGTCAATTATAAAAGCAAAAAAACTCCATGAAGGATATTTTTTTGTTATCTTTGTTTTCCATTCATCCTGAAAAAAATGTGTTAAAGAAGCAATAAATATTACTATCCATACTTCTATAAATTTAAGATAAGGAAAAGAGAAAAGGAGAAGAGTCAAAAAGACAATTAAAGAATGTAGAAAATTTCCATATACTCCTTTTTTTCGTATTTCAAAAACTTCTTCTGTTTGAAAAATGAAATCACTTACCAGATGTGCTAAAGTCAATCTTAAAAAAAGAAACATCTCAGTTATTATTCTACAACAAATTCATATTTTTTAGAATATATTTTACTCTCTTTGTATAGACAGAATCATTACTCATTCTCTTTACCTTTTCCACCATAGGTGGAGATATAGGTTAGGAAGAATTTTAGAGTGATTTTATTTTTTTCTTTGAGAATAAATATCTTCTAATACAGGAATGATGGAAGGGTTGAATAAGAGGCGGTTTATTCTTTCTTCAATTTTTATTTTTTTATTAGTCTGTTCTATCTTTTTTATCCTCTCAAGAAAAGAATTTTTCTTTAAACTGAATTCCACATCACTCAAAGCTTTTGCTTCCTCCATAATTTTTTCCAATTCATCCCTCATTTTTTCTATCTTCTCTTCTTCCACCTTAGGATGAAGTAATTTATATCTTTCTATAAATCTTTGAATTATCTCATCTTTTCTAATTTCATATATTGAGGAAGGAAGTTTGCGAACACGTTCTAAAAAACGTAAACTTTTGTCTGAGTTTTCTCCAATACGAAGTCCTTTTTTGGGAGGAATTACACAGGGTTTAAAATTCTCCAAAAGATAAAGTTGCGTTTCATTTAATATATTTTTAACTTCTTCTGCTTTCTTCTTTAAAAAAGACCTAAATTCTTTATACAGTTGAGCTTTTTTAAGTTTTATCTCGTGGAATTTTCTAACTACTGATTTAGAGAGATGAGGAACCTCTTTTTTGGCTTCCTCTTTTAAAGATAATAAGACTTTTTCTTCTTTCTTTTCTAACTCTTTTAATTTCTGATTTAAATTTTCTCTATATTCATTAACCTCCTTTGCATAAGTAAGAAGAGATTCAATTTGTTTTTCTTCCAGATGTAAACCATTAACTAAATTATAAAGAATAATCTCCTGTTTTATCTTTTTTGGTTCTTCTCCTTTTGCCGCCAGAGAAATCAACAATATAATTGTACTAAGTAATCTTAAAGTTCTCATTCCATTATATTAGACGAAAGACAAAAAGAAAAAGTTTACTTTTTTTCTTTTTGAGAAAAAATTTGTGTGGAAATTTGTTTTAAAAGTGTAGCTCCTTTTTTAAATCCTGAAGAAACCGTTTCTTTCAAAGAAAAATTGATTCCAATTTTTAAATAACCCATAAAAAGTAAAAGAACAATAAGATAAATTAAAGAAAAATTGAAAAGATAGTTAGCTATTCCTATAAAAGAATTAGATTTTAAACTACGAGCAGAAAATATAAGATGGATAGTAAAAAATATTCCTCCAACGAGAATAAAAATATCTTTATTAAGAGAAAAACTAAAAAGTTTGGGAAGAATTAAAAATCCTATTCCTGAAAGAGCTAAAAGAGAAGGAAATAAAAAGGAAAGGATTTCAGAACGGAAGAAAAATTTTTGTATTTTATGATAAAGAAAATTTAAATCGCCAATGAAGGTATAAAAAAGAAAAGGAAGGAGTATAGAAAGATAGAAGACAAAAATCTTTACTTCTTTCTGACTTTTTAACCCATCTAAAAATTCTTCTGTTACTTTCCAGATAAAACAAAAAATAATTAAAAAGAGAAAAATCTTTCCTAACGCAAAAATATGACTATTTCGCAATTTTATCTTTCCCCTCCATGTATTTTCTTAAAACCTGAGGAATAGTTACTGAACCATTCCCATTTTGATAATTTTCCAAAATAGCGATAATTAAACGGGGCAAAGCTAATCCTGAACCATTTAAAGTATGAAGATACTTCAATTTTTTTGTCTCCTTTTCCCGAAATTTAATATTTCCTCGCCGAGCCTGAAAATCTTCAAAATTAGAACAACTGGAGACTTCAAGCCATTTATCTATTCCAGGAGCATAGACCTCTAAATCATAACATTTTGAGGCAGCAAAGCTTAATTCTTGAGTGGAAAGTAATACCACCCGATAAGGCAATTCTAACAATTCCAAAATATAACTGGCATCTTCAACCAATTTTTCTAATTCCTCATAAGAAGTTGAAGGATGAACAAACTTTACCAGTTCAACTTTATCAAACTGATGGACTCTAACTAATCCTTTAGTTTCTTTTCCATAAGAACCGGCTTCTCTTCTGAAACAAGCAGTATAAGAGACAAAATATAAAGGCAAGTCATCTTCTTCTAAAATCTCATCCCGATAAATATTAGTTACCGGCACCTCAGCGGTAGGAATTAAAAAATAATCATCATCCTTTAGTTGATACATATCCTCTTCTAAATTAGGCAGTTGCCCTGTAGTAAGCATGGATGCTCTATTTACTAAAAAAGGAGGGGAAATCTCCTGATACCCTCTTTTTCGATGAATATCCAGCATAAAATTTATCAATGCTCTTGAAAGTAAAGCGCCATCTTTTTTAAAAAGAACAAAGTTAGAACCACATAATTTAGAAGCAACAGGAAAAGAGAACAATTCCAAGTGTTTTCCTAACTCCATATGAGTAAGGGGTCTGAAAGAAAAATTTTTAATTTTTTTTACTTCTTTTACAATTTTATTAAAAGAGGCATCTCCTTGAGGAACAGAGGGATGAAAAATATTAGGAATTCTTAAAAGCTCTTTTTGAAATTTATCTTTTGTTATTTTTAATCTTTCCTCTAACTCATCAATTTTTTGGGCTATTTTTTTCGTCTCCTCAAGAAGCGAAGAAATATCTTTTTTCTCCTTTATAAGACTTTTAATTTTTCTGTTAAGTTCATTTTGCTGGCTACGTGAACTCTCCACTTCTTTAATAAGCAGGCGTCTTTCTTCATCCAACTTTAAGAGGCTTTCTAAATCAAAAGAATAATTACGTGCTTCTAATACTTTTTTCATCAAAGAGACATTTTGACGAATAAATTTTATATCTAACACGATATATTTATTATCCTAAGCTTTATTTATTTTTTCAAGTTCAAAATTCTTTTCTTTCTAATTTCTTCAATCCTTTTCTTTTAAAGAAAAAAGCAAAAAAAACACCTATTCCCATCCATATAGAAAGAGCCCAAAATAAAGGATTATTTATTCTTTTAATATAACCAATATAGTAAAGATGGGTAATAGAGCCAAAGATAAATAAGGTTAAAAATATATAGGCAAAATTTATAACTAAGGTTAGAAATCCTCCCACACTCTCTACTGCTTTCAAATAATGTTCTTCTTTGAAATCAGCAAAGTAAGCCCCCAGCCCTAAAGATACAGAGATAAGTACAAAGGTAGAAAAAAGCACTATCCATATAGTAAGAAAAAAGAATTTTTCTAAATTTAACATGTGATTAGAGACGGAAATTAAGATTCCTGAGATAACAAGAAGAAAAATATTTGCCACAACTGTTTTAATACGATAAATTTTATTCAAAGAAAGAGGAGATAATTTAAGTAGCCAGAAGTTTTTTCCCTCCAGACTCCATTGAGGAAAGATAAAACGGACACACATTGCAGAGCTAATACATAAAATACTGAAGGTATTCAAAAAAGTTAATAAATTCTTCCACATTGGTTTAAGTAAATGATAAGAAAATCTTCTTAAGTTAAGAAAATAGAAAAAAAGAATACCAAAAAATACTAAAAACTGCAGGCAGAGTGCAGGTTCGCGAAGAAAGAGTTTTATATCTTTAAGAATAATCTGCTGTGTGCTGAAAGAAAAAATTTTTAATTTCTCCACCACAGATTTGATATAGTCAGAAGAGATTATTTTTCTGGAGGGATGAATTTTATAATGATAAATATAAGAAAAAGTCTTTTTAAACTTTCCTAAAGAAGCTAAAAGAAATAAACTTAAACTCCACAGATTAAGCAAATAAATAAAGGAATGGAAGAATTCTTTATTTTCTAAATAGATAAATCCGTAAGCTGGCCAAGAAAAAGGCAGAAACCACAATTGAGCAATTTTAAGAAAGGCAATCTCTTGGGAAAGAAAATAAAGAATATCTGAAGAAGTTTTTGAGGATGAGTAAACTATAAAGATGATTGTAGCTACAAAAATAACCAGAAAGATAAATTTTTTAAAGTTTAAAAATCTTAAAACTGCCAGACAAACCACATACCCTAAAAAACAGGCTAAAATAAGAAAAGGCGGGATATATAAAGAGAAAAATAAAGGATAAAAAAGATTTATTTTGCTGATAACTGAATAAGCTAAAAAGAATAAAATTATCCCTAAAAAAGGGATCCAGCTGGCTAAAATTGTGCTTTTTAAAAATTTATAAAATATAATTGTCTCTATATCAAAAGGTAAACTGAAAAGATATGCTGTCTCTTTACTCTTAAATCCTGCTCCATAAAAAAGGATGCCGAAACTAATAGCAATCATAAAAAAGAGAATAAAAAAAAGAATAAAGATTATTTTTTTGATGATGACTGTTCCCAAGCTCCCTAAGGAGACTATAAATGCTAAACCTTTCCATATACCCAAATATATCCCTGCGATAGAAAAAATAACCAGAAAAACTCCTAAGAAAAAATTTTGAGGATTATTCTTTTTTAAAAAAAACAGACTATTTTTTAAAGAATTCAGTTGAGCCAATATTATCTTTTTCATCCTCGGTAATTTTTAAAAAGGCTTCCTCAAGAGATTTACTTTTTAAAAATTCTTTTAATTTTTCTGGTTTCTCCTCAGCAATTAATCTTCCTTCATTTAAAATTCCCACTCTATCTGCTAATTCCTCAGCTATGGAAAGAATGTGTGTACACATAAGGATAGTTCTTCCTTTTTTTACCTCATCACGCAGAAGTCTTTTAATAAGATGAATACTGTAAGGATCAAGCCCCACTAAAGGTTCATCAATGAAGTAAACAGAAGGAGAATGTAAAAAATTAGAGATGTAGACTATTTTCTGACGCATCCCATGAGAAAGCTCTTTAATTAAAGAATTTCTATACTCATTTAATCTAAAAATCTTAAAGTAATATTCTATCTTTTCTTTTATTTTTCCTTTATCTATTCCATAAACACCTCCCACAAATTCTAAAAACTCATAAGGAGTAAGATTTTCATATAAAAAGGGGGTATCGGGAATAAAGCCAATTATTTTTTTTATCTTTAAATAATCTTCTTCTAAATCTAAACCTTTAATATAAACTTTGCCTTTTGTTGGTTTCATTAATCCTACCAAAATTTTCAAAGTTGTGGTTTTCCCTGCTCCATTAGGTCCTAATAAACAGTAAAATTCCCCCTCTTTTATAGTTAAATTCAAATTTTTTACTGCCTCAAATTCTCCAAATTTTTTTGTTAAATTTTCAACTTTAATCATCTATATTCTACTATATCAATTTTTAAATTATTTAAAAGTTTAAAAATCTCCCACTGATTTTCAAGATCCTGAAAAAGCTTTATATGCGTAGGATCAGCTATCAGCTGATTCAATGCCGGATCTGTATCTATCCACTCCCCTATATACAAAGATACCCAGGCATGATAGAAAAACTTTCCTTCTCTATAAACCAGTCCAATATTAACATAAGAAGGAATACCTACACACCTTAAAAACCCTACAAGAAGTGCACTGATTTCTGCACAATCTCCCTGACGCATTTTTAAAGTATCTAAGGTATTGGGGATAGAAAATGTAGGAACTTTTTTAATATTTTTATCAATCCAGTAAGATAGTTTCTTTAAAATTTCTAAAGGATTTTTCTCATCCTTTATAATTGAGAAGACTGTTTTTTTTAAAAGAGGATTATTAAAGCGAATAAATCTATCTTCCTTAAGATATTTTTGGAAATTATTCGGTGAAAAAGTAATATTTTTTTGAGTAGGAATTCTTTTTGTAATTTCTACTATTGCCTCTTCTTCTTGAAAAGTAACTTTTTGATTAAAATCTTCTCTTATCCATTCTTTTTTTACCCCTCTAATTTTTACTTTTAAATAATGCAACTTTTCTGGTTCAGGCAATTTTTCTGTCTCTATAGCTAAAATTTGAGCTATATCAATACTGGAGGAGGCTTTTTTAGAAAAAAGCAGGCGGGGTTCTTCTTTTATGAGTTTAAATCCTAAAAATTCTTCATAAAGCAGTCTTCCCTGAGGATTTATATAAAGCTTACCCTTTACTCCCTCTACATCCATCTCTACAAGATATGTCTTTTCTTTAAAATTTTTCATCGCTCTTCTTCCTTTATTGAGAAGAGTTATCTTCATCTTTTTCTCCAAAAAAGGATCATATACATAAAAAGTAACTTTCTTCTTTAAAGGAAGAAAATTGAAAGATATAGGGAAAAATAAAGAATTTATCAGCTCCCCTTTAATGAATAAAGGTTTTTTCAATTTCTGCAGAGGGGTTTTTAAATAAAGAGAATAAAGATTATTTTTAATTTTTTTCAGCTCTCCTTTAAGAAAATAACTTTCCGAACGCAGATTAAGAAACGCTTTTTTAAGAGAATAATTATCAGAAAGATTTATCCTCATATGTAGATTAATTGGTTCCATATATCCTAAAACAGGAAGGTTAAGACGTGTTTTGTTTTCTAAAAGGTATCCACCTCCTTCATTTATATCCTGAACCTTCATAAAAAAATGAGAAAAACCAATGAATGTATTTTGAAAATATACTCCGTACCAGGTATCTTCAATAAGTAAATCTTGAGGGATAAAAAAAGAGAAATTTGTTTTTTTAAGAAAGAGATTGTTTTCTTTAAGAAAAAGAAGAGAGAAAGAAAAAATGAAAAAAAGAAAAGAGAAAAATAAAAAAAGGTTTTTTCTTCTCAATCTATCCTTTAACTACACAAAGAGGCTTCATACGGCAAACTTTCTTAGATAATCCTGCTTTATCTACTACCTCTACTACATCATCAACATTTTTATAAGCAGATGGGGCTTCCTCAACTATTGTCTTTTTTCCTGTTGCTCTTACCTCAATTCCTTTTGTCTTTAATTCATTCAAAAGAGTATTAAGATTAACAGTTCTTATTGCTTCGTGACGAGATTTTACACGCCCTGCTCCATGGCAAGTGCTTGAAAAACTTTCCTCCTCTGCCTTCTTTGTTCCTATTAAAAGATAGGAAGCTCTTCCCATATCTCCAGGAATAATTACCGGCTGACCAATCTCTTTATATTTGGAAGGAAGCAAGGGGTTTTTTGGACCCAATGAGCGTGTAGCACCTTTGCGATGAACACAAAGTAATTTTTCTTTACCATTGATTTTATGTTTCTCAAATTTAGCGATATTGTGAGCAACATCATAAATCAAATCCATTCCTAAATCCTGCCATCTTTTCCCAAAGACTTCCTCGAAACTGGTGCGTGTAAGGTGCATCAAAACCTGACGATTACACCAGGCAAAGTTAGCTGCTGCTTTCATTGCTCCTATATATCGGCGAGCCTCCTCACTCTCTATAGGTGCACAGGCAAGTTGTCTATCAGGCACTTTTATTCCATACTTAGATAAACATTTAACCATCACCCTTACATAATCATCACAAACCTGATATCCAAAACCTCTAGATCCAGAATGAATCATCACTGTGATCTGTCCTTCAAATAATCCTAATCTTTTAGCAATCTCCTCATCAAAAACTTCATCTATCACCTGAACCTCTAAAAAGTGATTTCCACTTCCCAAAGTCCCGGCTTGCTCTCTTCCTCTCTCATAAGCACGTTGAGATACATAATCAGGAACAGCTCCTTCAATAGCTCCATTTTCCTCACATACCTCCAAGTCCTCCTCTACTCCAAACCCCTTTCTAACTGCCCACCTCGCTCCCTCCACCACTAATTTTTTAAGCTCAGAGATAGAGACTTTAATCTCACCTCTTGAGCCTACACCTGAGGGGACATTGCGATACAAAGTATCTACTAATTTGCTAATTTTTCCTTCTATATCTTTTAAAGTTAAATTTGTCTTTAAAAGTCGCACTCCACAGTTGATATCGAAGCCCACGCCTCCCGGAGAAATTACTCCTCCCTCATCAGGATCAGTTGCTGCTACTCCTCCGATACAATTAGAGACGACAAAATTATTGGCAACAAAATTATGGTCAGAATGAGAAA
>CAZESF010000021.1:0-12024 GCA_964515205.1 uncultured Planctomycetia bacterium | reverse complement strand
GTTATTTTTAATATATCTAAACTTTTCACTAAATCTTTATCATTGCTTCTCTTTCCTCTCCCACACTTATATAACTAATTTTACGCTGAATAAATCTTTCTATTATGCGAATATATCTTTTTGCCTGTTGAGGTAAATCTTTAAATTCTCTTACTTTCTCTAAAGGAGTCCTCCATCCATAAATTTCTTCATATATAGGCTCAACTGAAGAAAAATCATAAGGAAACTCTTTCAAAACTTTACTTTTTTCTTTATATCCTATACAAAATTTAATCTTTTCTAAATCATCTAATACATCTAACTTTGTAATTATTATCTCATTTATATTATTCAAAATAACAGCTCTCCTAAGCATTACCAAATCAAGCCAGCCACATCTTCTCATTCTTTGAGTAGTAGCCCCAAATTCTTTTCCTTTCTGGCGTAATTTCTTTCCCAGTTTCCCTCTAATTTCTGTAGGAAAAGGACCTTCTCCTACTCTTGTAGTATAGGCTTTTGTAACCCCAACTATCTTATGGATAGGAATAAATGGAGCGCCCGAGCCCAAGGGAGCATTTAAAGATAAAGTAGAAGATGAGGTTACAAAAGGATATGTTCCAAAATCAATATCTAAAAAGGTACCTTGGGCCCCTTCAAAAAGAAAGCTTTCCTTTTTTACTTTAAGAAAAAAATCTACCAAATCTGTGGCAAAGGGCTTAAGGAATTCAGCATAATAAGAATAATCCTGATAAATTTTTTTGAAAGAAAAAGGTTGAGTTTTATATACCTTTTTAAACAAAGCATTTTTTTCTCTAAGATTATCTTTTAACTTTAAAGAAAATACCTTAGGATTAATAAGATCAATCAACCTTATTCCACAGCGAGAAATTTTATCTGCATAGCAAGGTCCAATCCCTCTTTTTGTCGTTCCAATTTTTATCTTTCTTCTTTTTTCTCGTAAAGCATCAATTATTTTATGATAAGGAAGAATTATATGAGAAAGGAGAGAAATCTTAAGATTGTGAGGGCCAACTTCAACTCCTTCTTTACGCAAAAAGGTAATCTCTTCAATTAAAACTTGAGGATCAATCACTACACCATTTCCAATTACACAGATTTTATTCTTTCTTAAGATTCCTGAGGGTATAAGATGAAAAATAAATTTTTTCCCATTTACTACTACTGTGTGTCCAGCGTTATTCCCTCCCTGGAATCTTACAATTATATCGGCATTTTGAGAAAAATAGTCAATAATTTTACCTTTACCTTCATCTCCCCACTGTAATCCTACAACTGCTATATTCATTATTTTAACTACTCGGGAGGAAGCATAGTGAAAAGTCTCTGAGCAATTTCAGGACACTGAGCAACAAATTTTAATTCATCTTCAACCAAGGGCTTTTGATTATGAACATTGGCAAATCTAACTAATTCCAAAATTCTTCTTGCCTCATTCTCATCTTTAAATCTTATCTCCAAATTTTCATAAACATTTCTAAATCCCCTAATCCCGGAGTATTCCCCTACAGTAATTTTTCTTCCTGTCTCAATTATCTCAGGCTCTCCTCTTCCCAACTCTTCAAAATCATAAAGCTCATAATTTCTTCTATCCTTTAAAGCTCCATCAGCATGTATTCCTGATTCATGAGCAAAAGCATTAGCTCCTACTCCTGGTTGATTTATAGGAATAGAAATGCCAAAAGCATAAGCAGCATATTTGCATATTCTCCAACTCATCTTTAAATCTATATTCTCATCTAAGGAATAGTTCTGCATACCACTACCATATTTAATTGCTAAAATCACACTTACTAAATCTGCGTTTCCAGCTCTCTCTCCTACTCCATTTATACACGTATTTATATAGGCATCCACACCACTATCTATACAGGCTTTAGCTCCAGCAACTGAGGAAGCTACTGCTAATCCTAAATCATTATGACAATGAAGTTCTATTGGTATTTTTACTTTTTCTAAAATTTTACAGATTCTCTCATAAATAGTAAAAGGAGTATCAAATCCTAAGGTATCACAATAACGAAATCTGTCTGCGCCTGCCTCATAAGCCGCAGAGACAAAATCTATTAAATATTCCATTCTTGAACGGGAAGAATCTTCGGCATTTACTCCCACATCTTCGGCTCCCAATTCCTTTGCTGTTTTTACTGCCTCCTGCATGCTTTTTATCACTGTATCGTAATCTAATTTTCCTCTAAATTTATATTTAATCATTTGATCTGAGGTTGATATAGATACATTAAGATGTTTAAGTTCAGGGACATTTTTAAATGCTAATTCTACATCCTGTTTTATTGCCCTCACCCATCCAGATAATCTTAATCTTTTTATCACTCCTTTTTTTTGTAATTCTAAATTAGCATTAAGATAATTTATCTCATGATTGGTAGTAGGAAAACCAAATTCACTCTGAAATATGCCCATTTTATCAAGATATAAATTAATTATCGTTTTTTGAAGTTTGGATAGACAAATTCGTGAAGTCTGAACTCCATCACGATTAGTTACATCAATTATATAAATTTTAGCCATTCCTCCCCCTTTCTAACTTTTCAGCGTATTTCAATAATTCTTCTAAATCAGAATAAGAAGGATTAATTAGTTGAAAAAGGGAACAATTATTCACCAGAATTGCTATACCTCTATTTATTTTTAATTCTTTACATAATTTCTTTTCTTTTTCTAAATAATCCTTAACCTTTTTGTTCTCTATAAATTTTTTAATCCTTTCTAAATTCATCCCTTCTTCCTCTATTAAATTAATCCACCAGCTTGAGTTAATGTTCTCCAAGCGCTTAAAAAGATAAGAGGAGAGTTTATCTGGATAAAGAAATTTTATAGCAATCAGTCTTTCCACCTCTTCTTGAATAAACTCTTTCTCTTTATCTTTTAAAATAAAATGTAGATATAAAGAATAATCTTTTTGTTGAGAAAGTTTTTTTATCATTTTTAACATAGGTAGTAAATTCTTATCTGTAAGATGGAAAAATAAATCAATTCTTTTTTTAATAAAATCTCTTTCTAAAAAAATATTTACTCCACTTATCTCTTCCTTTAAAAGATATTTATCTCCTCTTTTTTCAAAAAAAGTAGAAATACGTGGAAAAAATATCTCTTTTTCTATATCGGAAGAGAAAATGAAGGCAGGTAAAGTCTTAATTTTATATTTTTTTATTAATTTCTTTGCTTCCTTTTTTTTATAATCAAGATAAGAAAAGTTCCATTCTGAATAAATTTTTTTAAGAAATTTTTCGGTTACCTGAGGTGTGCAAAAAGGACATTTTTCATCTGTTATTACCTCTACCTTAAAAGACTTCTCTTCACAGAAAGCTTTCAAAGTAGCTTTATTTTTACATTTTGCAGGTCTCCTTAAGAGAAGATGACAATCTTTATCCGAGAAGCAGATAGGAATTATTTTTTTTATTTCTTTGTCTTCAACAACTTCATGCGAAAGTTTTATCTCTTTAAATTTTGAATCTATTATTTTTCCCTCTCCGTCAAATTTAAATTTTATCATTCTTATTGATTTTCCTTGATAAGTAGGTTTAGCAACTATCACTCTGTCAATCTTCTTGAAAGGAATCTGGGATATCCCAAATCCGGTAGAAATAATCAAATTTATCTTTTTACTGAATTGTTTGGCAATCTGTGCATTTAAATCATCGCGCAGGTTTGAAAGAAGAATAACAAAATTTACTTTTTTTCTTTCTAATAAATGTAAGTATCTCTTAAGGATTTTTTCAGTTCTTTTCCAATTAAAAGAAGAAGCATACACCAGGCATAAAACACCAATTTTTATTTTGTTTATTTTTTTTATGAAAAAAGGATAAGTACCTCTTAGGCGAAGATTTGTGGAAACAAAATCAAGGGAACTTTTCCTTATTATCTTCTTAAGAAATTCTTCTCCCAAAGCAAAATCAGTCTCTGTCAATCCTATCACATCGTAATTCAACTTCTTTAAAGCTTTAAGATAAAAAGCTGTTCTTTTCTTATCCAAGTCCTTACCCAAACTAAACTCATCAAAAAAAGAACCTGCAGAAAATCCTCCTGCTTCAATTACGATTATATTTTTCTCTTTTTCTCTTAATTCCTTCAATACTGTGGCACGCCGCATTATCCCTCCTTGAGAAACAAAATGCTTCTCACAAGGATAAAGGGAAGCAAAAGTATTTCCTGTATAGACCACAGTTAATTCTTGAGCAGAAAGAGAAGGAAGTGAAAGAAGAAAAATAAAGAAAAACAAAGGAAATCTTCTCATAACTTTACCAATTTCACAAAGATAACATTAGAGGTGTTTTTTATCTCTCTTAATATTTCTTGTGAAACTAAAGAATCAATATTAAGAACAGTTAAAGCTACATCTTGAGGGGCACGTCTTCCTAAACTCATTCCCGCAATATTAATACCCTCCTTTCCTAAAAGAGTTCCCAGCATTCCTACTACTCCAGGTTTGTCCCAATTAAAAATTATAAGCATATAGGCAGAAGGAGTAATTTCTATATGAAAATCATCTAATTTTACAAAACGAGGTTCTTTATTAGAAAAAAGGGTACCTTCCAGTATCCTTTTCTGTTTATCCGTAACTATCTCTACCTTTACTAAATTAACATACTCTTCCTCTTGAGGATTTTTTACTTGTTCTACTCTTATTCCTCGCTCCTTAGCTATCTGTAAAGCATTGACTAAATTCACCTCTTCTTCTTCCAATATTTGAGAAAGATAACCCCTCATAAATGACATGCTTAAAGGATCTACTTTTAAAGAGGCAATTTCTCCATAATACCTCAGCTTTACAGAACTCGTTCTTCCCTCTATAAGTTGAGAGATAAATTTTCCCATACTTTGGGTAAGTTCCATATAAGGTTTTAAAATCCGATAGATTTCTGGATCAACCTGAATATAATTTACAGCATTCTTTATCGCTTTCCCCAAAAGCGCATCACAAACACAGGTTGCTATCTCTTTTGCTACATTAATCTGAGCTTCATAGGTTGTAGCTCCCAGATGTGGTGTAACTACTACATTATCTAAATTAAGGAGAGGAGAGTTAAAAGGAGGTTCTTCTTGAAATACATCCAAGGCAACTCCAGCAATCTTTTTCTCTTTAAGCGCTTTATATAAATCATCTTCATTAATAATTCCCCCTCGTGCACAGTTAATAATAAAAGCAGTCTCCTTCATCATTTCTATTTTTTCAAAAGTAATCAAATTTTTTGTCTCCTCAGTTAAAGGGGTATGAACAGTAACAAAATCAGAATTTTTAAGTAACTCATCCAACTCTACTAATTTAGCCCCTATGCTTTCAGCTACCTCAGCTGAAATAAAAGGATCATAAGCTAAAACTTTCATCCCAAAACTAATTGCTCTTTTTGTCACCTCTTTTCCAATCCTTCCCAAACCTATAATCCCCAAAATTTTACCATAAAGCTCTGTACCTTTAAATTGAGAACGATTCCACTCTCTTCTTTTTAAAGAATTATTTGCTGAAGGAATTTTTCTTGCCAAAGATAATAAAAGAGCAAATGTATGCTCACAGGTAGAAATAGTATTTGCTCCTGGAGCATTCATTACAATTATACCCTTCTTCGTAGCCTTCTCTACATCAATATTGTCTACCCCTACACCTGCTCTTCCAATAAATTTTAGTCTTTTTGCCTCTTCAATGATTTCAGCATCTATCTTTGTCTGACTTCTTACAATTACAGCATCATAATTTTTGATAATCTCTTTTAATTCATCTCTGTCTACTCCGAATCGGCAATCTGCCTCAATCCCTGCATTCTCCAATATTTTTATTCCTTCCTCAGATAGCTTATCACAAATAAGAACTTTATACATCTGGAGTCTCCTGTATTATTTTAGAAGATATACCTTTTTCAAAATTCTTATATCCTAACTCTTCCAGACTTTTTTCTAAAAAAGAAAAACATACAGTTAAATCATCCCTATCAATTGCTCCCATATGAGCAATGCGAAAGATTCTATCTTTAAATTCTGCCTGTCCCTGAGCAATACTTATTTTATATTTTTTTCTTAAAAGTTTAACTAAATCGCCTGCTTTAATACCAGAAGGAACATTTATTGCTGTAACTGAATTTGAGGGTCTTTTAGAGAAAAGAGTAAGACCTAAAGAAAGTGCTGCATTCCGTGTAGCAGAAGCTAAAAAAGAAAATTTCTTCCATCTTTGCTTAATTCCTTCTTTCATCATCATCTCTAAAGCAATTTTTAAAGCTATAATAAGAGAAACGGAAGGGGTAAAAGGAGTATCATTATTGAAATAACTTTTTAATGCTTTTTTTAAATCAAAATAATATTTGGGTAAATCAGAACTATTCATAAATCTTTCTGCCTTAGGAGAAACACTTATAAAAGATAACCCCGGAGGAAGCATCAAACCTTTCTGAGAAGCTCCCACAACTACATCTACTCCCCATTCATCAGTAAGAAGCTCATCCTGTCCCAATCCACTGATAGCATCAACAACTAAAAGTATATCTTTATCTTTAACTAAAGAAGCTATTTCTTTAATATCATATACTGTTCCTGTAGAGGTTTCGCACAAAGTAGTAAAAATTGCTTTTACATCTTTATTCTTCTTTAAAAGCTCATCCAAAACTTCTAAAGAAGGAACTTCTCCCCAGTTGAATTTATACTCTACTATCTCTAATTTATAACTTTGAGCAATTTCTTTCCAGCGCTGGCCAAATTTTCCTCCGTTAATTACAATAACTTTACCTTTATAGGATAAAAAATTGCTTACCGCTGCCTCCATTGCTCCTGTGCCAGAAGAAGTAAAAATTATTACGGGATTCTCTGTGCAGAATATCTTTTTAAGATTTTGATGCACTTCTTTCAAAATATCTCTGAATTCTTGTGTACGATGATGGATAATCTCTTTAGCTAAAACCTCTCTTATTAAAGAAGGAATATAAGTAGGACCAGGTGTTAATAAATACTTTCTCATTTTGTTTCCTTTGATTTCAATTTTGTAGGGACAATGACTTCATCTACTATTCCATATTCCTTTGCTTCTTGAGCACTCATAAAAAAGTCTCTATCTGTATCTTCTCTGATTTTTTCTATCGGTTTTTCTGTATGCAGACTTAAAATTTTGTTAACTTTTTCTCTTAATCTTAAAATCTCTTTTGTCTGACGGGAAATATCTTCTGCTGAACCTTGTACTCCTCCCCAAGGCTGATGAATCATTATTCTTGAGTTAGGTAAAGCAAATCTTTTTCCTTTTGTGCCGCTTGCTAAAAGTAAAGCTCCCAGACTTGCTGCCTGTCCTACACAGTAAGTAGCTACATCACATTTTACAAATTGTATAGTATCGTAGATAGCCAATCCTGCGGTAATCACTCCTCCCGGAGTATTAATATAAAGATTAATATCCTTATTTACATCCTCCATCTGCAAAAAAAGCATCTGGGCGATCACTACATTAGCCACATTATCATCAATGGGTGTGCCGATAAAAATAATTCTATCTTTTAAAAGGCGAGAATAGATATCATAAGCGCGTTCTACTCTTCCGGTTTGCTCAATTACAATTGGCACATATGTTTGATTCTTCATTTTTCCTCCTTTATTGGGTATACTGAGCAAAACTTAAAATATAACTTATTACCACACTATAAAAAGAATTTCTGTCAATTTTTAAATTCTCTTTCTGAGCAACTGCCTCCAGAATATAAAATAATTTCATTCTCTCAAAAGCAAAAGGTCTAAGTTTTTTCTCTAAATCCTGCCGATATTTATCCAAATCTTCTAAAGAAAAACCTTGCAATTGTAATCTTTTTATTTCTGCTTCCACCAATCTTTCCAAGAATTCTTCTGTTGCTTTGGGAGGAATCTCCACTTTTATTTTTTTAAGAAGATAACTAATTATTTGATCTTCAAGATATTTTCTTCTTTCTTCTAATTTCTTACTTTTAAGATCATTTTTTAAAACCTCTTTAAAAGAATCTATATCTTTATATCCATACCATCTTGCTACATATTCCTCATCAATTTTTTTCCCCACAACTTTGCCTATTTCTTCTTGCATCACACTTATCATCTTTTCTATCTCTTTCTCACTTATTTCTATCTTTTTCTCTTTTAATTTAATTCCTTTATAAACCTCCTCATTTATCTCAATTTGAGGCTTTATCTCCACCTCTATGGAAAAACTTAATTTATTATCCTTAAACTCTACATCAAATATTCTGGGCAAAGAGACAGGGATAAACTTATTCTCTTTAATTACTTTCTCATAATAAGCAGGTAAAGCCCATTCTAAAAATTTTTCCTTTAAAAAATCCCTGTAATGTCTTTCTAAAACCTCAAGAGGAGCACATCCTTTTCTGAAACCAGGAACTTTTAATTCTTTTGCTAAATCTTTATAAATCCTTTCTCTATCTTCTTTTAAATGGGATTCTTCTACCTCTACTTTAATTATCCTTCTTACCTCACTTAATTTTTTAATCTCTACCTTCATACTACATTTTAAAATCTTCTCCTAAATAAATTTTTCTTGCCTGAGGGTTATTTATAAGATCAAAAGAATTTCCCCAGATAAGAATTTTCCCTTCATAAATTAAATAGGCACGATCAGTAATAGAAAGAGCTTCTCTTACATTATGGTCTGTAAGAAGAATTCCCAATCCTTTTCTCTTTAACTCTTTAATTAACTGCTTTGCTTCCTCAACCACAATAGGATCAATCCCTGAAAATGGCTCATCTAAAAGAAGAAATGAAGGATTGGTAACTAAACTGCGCGTAATTTCTAAACGTCGCATCTCTCCTCCACTTAAAGTATAAGCTTTATTTTTCCGCAAATGCTCTATTCTTAACTCTTTAAGAAGAGTATTGAGACGCGCTTCTCTTTCTTTCTTAGATAAAGGTAAGGTTTCCAGTATCGCCATAATATTTTCCTCTACCGTAAGATTTCTAAATACAGAAGGCTCTTGAGAAAGATAGCCCAATCCTAAACAAGCACGTTTGTGGATAGGAAAGTGGGTAATATCCTGCTGATCAAAGAATATCTTTCCCTCATCTGGACTAACAATTCCTACAATCATATAGAAACAGGTAGTTTTTCCTGCTCCATTTGGTCCTAAAAGACCTACAATTTCACCTCTTTTTATGGAAAAAGTAACTCCATTTACCACTTTTTTCCCATTGTAACTCTTTGTGAGATTTTTAACTTCTAATAAAGTCATTGCTTAGGAAAAATGACTAAACGCGGATTTCCTTCTAAAATAATTTTTTTCTCTTTGCCCAAATAAGTCGCTTTCTCAGCAAAACTAACATTACCTTCTCTTTCAATTTTCACATTACCCTCACAGACTATTTTGATTATTGTTCGGCTACTCTTATCAAAATAAACAATTCCTTTATCCGCCTCAATCTTTCCTTCTTTAGAAGTCACCACAACATCTTTATTGAAAATAGCCTTAGCTTGATTATAATCAATCTCTAAAGGTCCTGAGCAGGTTATCACAACTTTATTATCTTCCTGGGAAAGTCTAACCTTTACTTCTTTTTGAAAATTTACTTTTTTTAAATTCTCCTCCGCCTTTAAACCCTTAGCTACAATTCTTAGATTATCTCTTTCCAGCTCTACTTTATCTTCGGTAAACAATAGATTATTTTTCCATGCTAAAGAAGACGAGAACAAACTTATCCCATCATTAGTTTTTACCTTTACATTATCTTTAAGATACACCTCTTTCATTGGCTTTATAATTCTCCCCTTATCAGATTTTAAATTAACAATTTTATTCTTTAAAAAATATTTGGCTTCCAGTTTTTCTATATCTACATATTTATCAAAAATAAAAGCCTTCTTGCCTCTCAATTCCCACTTTTTTTTATTCTGGCTCCAATCAGAAAGATAAAATTCCTTTATCCGCTGCTGTGCAAAATCAGGAATTATTTTAAAAAAAATAAATAAAAGTAATAACAGTAAAAACTTACGAGTATAACAATATACCATGCTTCTTTATAATGTCAAATATTAATCTATTTTCTGATATATGCGATTTTCCATATCTATCTCTTTAAAGATCAATTTTGCCTCATACATAAGTGTTTCGGTTTTCCCCATAACCAAGTAACCTTCTTTTTTTAAAGAATAATAAAATTTATTTAGAATTTGTTCTTGCAAAGGTTTGGTAAAATAAATAAAAACATTACGACAAAGAATTAAATCTACCCCTTTAATAGTCTCTTGAGAGGTTAAATCTAAATATTTAAACCTTACTGGTCTTTTAATCTTTTCCTTTAAGAAATATTTACCTTGAAAAAATTCAAAATAACGATTTAAAATATCCTCCTCTATATTTTTAAGTACCTCGCTACTGTATCCAGCCTGTTTTGCTTTTTCCAAAGCATCCTGGTCAATATCTGTCGCATAAATAGTAAAAGGTACATTAATTTTGTCAATCTCGTGCATAAGAATTGATAAAGAATAAGCCTCTTCTCCCTGAGCACAGCCTGCACTCCATAAAACTACAGGAGTATTTTGAGTATTATTCTTATTAATAATTTCTTTTAAAATTTTTTCTAAACTTTTCCATACTTGAGGATCGCGAAAAAACTCAGAGACATTAATTGTAAGAACTTCAAAAAGCTTATCGTATTCGCAAGGATCATGAGCTAAAACTTTTAAATATTCTGCATAAGAATTCAATTTATGAGCTAAAAGCCTTAAAGCTATTCTTCTTTTTAGAATATGATGCCGATAAGAAGAAAAATCTACACCACGGTCTTCTTTAATTTTTTTAAGAAGCGTATCAAATTCTTTTTCTCTATCTCTTGAAAGAGAATGAGGAGGATTTTTGCTTACTTCCTCTATTGCTTTATTAATCTCAAAAAAAAGCTTTTGCGAATTTCCTCTTATTAATTTTCTCTCTATTTCTTTATAGTTAAAAGCATCTTTTTCTACATAAAAAGGAGAAAACTGCTTAAGTAAATATTCCATCATCTTTTTCCGGCACTCATTACAAGTACAGATATCAAATCGCAGACTTAAGGCTCTTTCCAAAAAAGAACTTAAAATTACTTCCCAAATGTTCACCAACTGCGCCATACTTTATTCTTTAAACCAAACCCCCTCTATTTTACGATGACACCATCTACATCTTCCATTTACAATGTTATTTTCTAAAATTGTATAACCTACACGATGAATAAGAATTTTCCCGCAATAAGGACAAAAAGTTGATTCTTCTTTTATCCCAAAAACATTCCCGATATAGACATATTTTAATCCTACCTCTTTTGCAATTTTATAAGCTTTTTTAAGTGTTTCTAAGGGGGTGGGAGGTAAATTTTTTAACTTAAACATAGGATAGAAACGGGTGAAATGAATAGGAACATCATCCCCCAAATTTTCTTTAATCCAGATACACATCTTCTTTATCATCTGAGGAGAATCATTAAGTGTAGGAATGATCAGATTGGTTATCTCAAGATGCACACCCGCTTTTTTTATCGTTTTAAGAGTCTCCAAGATTGGTGAAAGATGTGCTCCGTAACCAATTTTATTGTAAAACTCCTCAGAAAAGGCTTTTAAATCTACATTAACAAAGTCCATATATTTTAGAAGTTCCTCCAAAGGTTTCTTGTTTATATATCCACAGGTATGCATTCCCACAAAAAGACCTTCTTTTTTGGCTAATTTTGCCGTCTCAAGCATAAATTCATAGGATATTGTGGGTTCTGTATAGGTGAAAACGATTGAGGGGCAATCATATTTTTTTGCTAATTTTATTAAATCCTTACTAGTTAGATGATAATTTTTTGTTTCATCAGGAGCTTTTTGAGAAATATGCCAGTTCTGGCAGAAAATACAACGCATATTGCATCCAGAAAACGCTATAGATAAAGCTTTTGTTCCTGGTAAAACATGAAAAAAAGGTTTTTTCTCAATTGGGTCAATAGCTACCGCAACCGGATTATTATAAGCTAAGGTATAAAGAATGCCTTTTTTATTTATCCTTACCCGACAAAATCCTCTCCTGCCTTGAGGGATAATACAAC
>CAZESF010000020.1:0-12357 GCA_964515205.1 uncultured Planctomycetia bacterium | reverse complement strand
GTCAAGTTACAGGGCAAATTTACTTATTCCATTACATATCAAAATTTAGGATGCACCAAGCTTTTCTATTGTAATTTTAGTCTAAATATATTAAATCACTCTTATTAAACAGGGAGAGAAAAAGCAAAAGATAATCTTGAATATGGCGGGTAATAAGAAAGCTATTTTTTACATGTTGCTTTCCATTGCGGGCAAGTCTTCTGGCATATTCTGGTTCATGCAAAAGCCTTCTTATCCAGTGAGCTGTCCCCTCAATTGTATAAGTAAGAATTCCTGAATATTTATGTGCAATTTGCAAAGGTATTCCTCCCACACAAGAAGCAATAACAGGTTTCTCCTTCCATAAGGCTTCTGTAACTGTTAAACCAAAGCCCTCTCTTAATGATTTCTGCAGGATTATTGTAGAAGCACGCTGAAGAGCATTAATCTCTAAGTGACTATTAGGAGGAAGATAAATTACGAAAATATCCCGTGATGAAGAAGCTTCATTTTTTACCTCCTCCAATACCCTTTCTCCCTCAGGATCATCACGCGCTCCTCCTCCGGCAAGAACTAATTGACAATCAATATATTTTTTCACCAACTTAAAAGCTTTAATCACTCCAATAGGGTCTTTAAGATAATCAAAACGTGAGATTTGAGTAATAATGGGTTTTTCTTTATCAATACCAAAACGATTTAAAATTTCATCAATGAAGTGTGCTTCTAATTCTTTATTCTTATCACTTAAAGGATCAATAGAGGGAGGAATTAATACTTGGCGAATGGAGAGAGGCCTTGAAAATATAGGAGCACTGAATACACTAACATCATACTTTTCAATAAATTTTTTTAAAAATAACCATATATCCCTGCAAGGAGAAGAAAAATCTATATGGCAACGCCAAATCCATTTATTTTTTAATTTTCTCTTCATCTTTATCAATGCAATGGGTTGAGGATCATGAATAAATACAATATCTGCCCATTTTTTCATTTTTATAGTATTTTGATCGTTAACCTCAAGAAAATGCTCCAGTTCTTTTTTTGATAAAGGAATATCTACTCCGTGAAGACGATTATGAATTTTTTTTGTTATAGAGAAAAACTCCTCTTCTGCCTCCATAACATCCCACCAGATATTTACTCCCAACTCTTGCATTAAAGGAACAATTCTTGATAAAATCTCTGCTACCCCTCCACCAGATGGAGTAGAATTTATATTCTGGATACTTATCCCTTTCAGTTTTTGAGCCAAAAGGTATAACTCATCAATAATTTCATTACCAACAATTTTGCGATAATCATCTATCCGAGAGTTCATAGGTAGCTTTTTACTAAATTAATAATTCTTTTTCTTAAACCTTCCAAAGTATAAGTATAAGGGTCAAGTTTAGAGATCCTATCCGCTAATTCTTTATATCCTAAATCACGAAGCCAGCAGGAGAAATCATTATCATGTTTTTTAAGACGCAATCTTGCCTCAAATATATGAAAATAAAGAGAGTGAATGGTAACTTTTTCCAAACAATTTAAAAATTCAACTAAATTGGTCGCTTTGTAAGGTGTGGGCAAAATAAATATCCTTGAGGATAAAAAACGAAATTCTTCCTGAGGCAGACAATTCCTTAAAGCAGGAGAGGATTTAAGAAAATTTTCCAAAATTTCTAAAAATTTTTTACGCAAATCTTCGATATCAGAAAACTGAAAAATATCTACACTGGCAATTTTCTCTCCCAACTTTTTAAGCCCCAAAGAAGTCGTAATCCAGTAAGAGAAATCATTGGGGTGTTCAGGAGAAAAATAACGGTGCTGTTCTAAATAACGATGGGTATGATGATAAATACTTGATGGAGGAACTTCCTTTATACCTTCATAAAGCTCTTTTACATTTTTAGCTATTCTGCCTAAAAGTTCTACCTGGGTTATTCGTGTATGAAAGTAAAATGGTTGCATTATTTTGCTAATTTATTTAATAATTTCTCTACTTTTGAAACTTCCTCAAGATAAAAATGAGCACCTGATTTTCTTCTGTTTACCAAAACCCCCATGCCTCTCGTCCTTAAAAAATAAAAAGCATCCTCATCTGTAGTATCATCTCCAAAATAAATTATACCTTTCTTTAAAGAAAAACCCAATTTATCTAAAATCCATCCTACTGCAAAAGCTTTATTCCAACCTGCAGGAATGATTTCAAAAACCTTCTTTCCTAAAATTATTCTCAACTCTTTATTATTTTTTATACACCTTTCTACTTCTTTTTCAATTATTTTAAAAAACTTCTCGTCTACCTGACGATAATGAAGAGCTATACTTAACTTTTTATCCTCAATAAATATACCCGGAATTTTTCCCAAAGTTTTGGCAAGTCTTTTTTTTATCTGGGAAATAACCGGTTTTAATTTTTTTGCTTTAGGAAAAATAAAATGAAAATCTTTTCCTTCAATCTCTAAACCATGAACTCCTGCATAGATAATATCTCCTATATTTATTAATCTCTCCAGTTCTTTTATCATACGTCCTGAAATAATTACTGTAAAAAATTTTTTTGAAAATCTTTCTAAAATCCTTCTCATTTTTTCCGAAAGATGCGCTTCATCAGGCGAGGAGACAATAGGAGTAAGCGTTCCATCATAATCAAAGAAAAAAACTAAATCTTTTTTTTGAGAAATAAAACGATTAAAATTAACAAAATAGCTGGGATTAAGCAAAATTCCTTCTTTTTCAAAAATCCTTAATTCTTTCTTAAGACTTTTTAATCCTATAGAGAGAGGAAAAGGAGTTTTTCTAAACCAATGATTAACCCATTCTATATCTAAAAAAGCTAAGTCTTTAACTACTACATCTGCACCACTATCTAAAAGATGTTTTTCATTTTTTTTCCTCGCAATTCCCACAACCAATCCAAATCCTCCTTTGCGTGCTGCCTCAACACCAGAAGAAGCATCCTCAACTACTACTGCCTCTTTCGGAGAAACTTTTAATCTTTCTGCTGTCTCTATAAACATATCCGGATTTGGCTTTCCTCTAAGATTTAACCGTTCTACTGTTTTCCCATCTACACGCACAGAGAAAAGATTTTCAATCTTTGCTGATTTTAAAATCAAAGAACAATTTTTAGAAGATGAAGCAACGGCTATTTTTATCTTTCTTCTTTTTAATTCTTTTATAAACTTGATTGTTGAAGGAAAAACTTCTGGCTTTTCTTTTTTTAAAATGCTGCGAAAAAGAACATTCTTTTTATTTCCAAGTCCACATACAGTCTCTTTTTCTGAAGAATCTGAAGGAGCCCCCCAAGCCAATTTTATACTTCTTGATGAAAGAAAACTTCTTACTCCTTCATAACGAGGTTTGCCATCAACATATAAAAGATAATCCTCGTAAGTAAATTCTTTAAACTCTTTTAACTTTTTCTTTAAATAATCATCAAAAGTCTTTTTCCAGGCTAAAAAATGAAGACGAGCAGTCTGAGTAATTACCCCATCCAAATCAAATATAACTGCTTTAAAAAATAACCTCTTCATGAGATTAAATTATAACTTATCTTTTTCCTCTGACAAGAGATTTTTGAAATGCTTAACTTGATACTTATCTCAAGTAATGAATTTATCTTCTGTGTAGAAGATTCAACTCAAAAATTGAATTTAAAAAAGGAGTCTTTAAGGAATATCTGAGATAATTTTTCCTATCCAGCGCCAGATATTATTACGTTGAAGATGAACTCTTAATTTCCTCATTCTCTCTTTTTGTTCTTCTTCTTTCATTTTAAGAGCACAAAACAAAGTCTTTGCTACTTCCTCAGGATAATAAGGATTAATTAATAAAGTCTCTTGAAACTCTCTTGCTACTCCGGTAAATTTACTTAAAACCAAAACTCCTCTCTCATCAAATCGAGAAGAAACAAACTCCTTTGCCACCAAATTCATTCCATCATGCAGAGAACTTACAATACAGACATCAGCTAAGCGATAAAAAGCTAAAAGTTCACAGAACGATAGATGCCTTCTTACAAAAATTATTGGTCGCCAAACTGATGTAGAATATTTAAAATCCACCTCCTCAACTAAGTTATTTATTTCATCATTAAGTTGTTTATATTGCGCCAGATGAATACGGGAAATTTCACCCATTTGGATAAATATTATTTTTTCTCTAAATTCAGGATAAACCTCTAAAAACTTATCAATCGCTTTGATTCTTTCCAGAATACCTTTAGTGTAATCTATCCTATCCAATCCAATAATAACTTTATAATTTTTCAAACCAAACTCTTCTTTTAAGGATTCCATTGCCTCCTCAACTTCTTTCTCTTTTGCTTTTTTATTAATACCCTCAAAATCAACACTGATAGGATAACTTTTTACACGTGTAACATGTCCCTGAAAGACTACGGTTGAGTTTTCTTTATTTATCTTACTTTCTAATTCATTAGCCACCGCCTCAAAAAAATTATTACAAAAATAACGAATATGAAAACCTAAAAGATCATAATTTAAAAGACTCTCCAAAAATTTCTGTTTTTGAGGCAAAATCCTAAAGATTTCATATGCTGGCCAGGGAATATGCCAGAAAAGAATAGTTGTAATTGATGAGTCTAATTCTTTTAAATATTTCCCTACCAAAGCTAAGTGATAATCCTGCACAAATACCACTGCTTTCCTGCCTCTGCATTCTTCATAAATACTTTGAGCAAATTTTTTATTCACTTCCTGATAAATACGCCAATCTTCATCTCTAAATATAGGCTTAACAAAGGCAAGATGAGAAAGAGGCCATAAAGCTTGATTGGAAAAGCCATAATAATATCCTAAATTTTCTTCCTTACTTAACCATACATATTTAACCTCATAAGAAGGATTATCTTGAGGAACTTTTACCTTATTATCTTTAGCTACGAATCTGTCTGCGTCTCCACTTCCACAACATACCCATAATCCTTTAAGCTCCTGCATTACTGGATCTAAGGCAGTCACCACTCCTCCCGGGCCTCGCAAACACTGAATTTTTCCTTTAACAAACTTATGAATGTAAGGCTGCCGGTTTGAGACAACAATAAAGACGGTATCTCTCAATTTATTCTTCACCAACTCAATAACTGTTTTTTTACTCCAACCTCTTAGCATTTTTTAGACAAATTTTTTATAAAGATTTAAAGTATCTTGTGTAACTCTTTCTTTAGTATAGTGAGATTCAACGATTTGTCTTCCTGTGTAACCCAATCTTCTGCATAATTTTCTATCCTCCAAAAGCTGTATAATTTTTGCAGCTAAATTCTCAAAATCTCTAATATTTATCACAAATCCATTAACTCCATCTTTTATAATTTCTGGCATGCCTCCAGAATCGGTAACAATCATAGGTTTGCCACAAGCCTGAGCTTCAAGCATAGTCAAACCAAAAGGTTCCGGGACTGTTGAGGGATATACACAGACACAGGCTAAGGCATAAAGCTCTCTCATTTCTTCTAAGGAATAAAAATCAATTAAAATATTTCTTTCTAATTTAAAGTGTTTTATAAGATTTACCATATAAGCGATATCTTTCTGTTGTGCCTGATCCCAGTCAATAATATTTTTTGAACCCGCCAGAACTAAAATTATATCTGGGTATTTTTCTCTCACCAGGCTAATCGCTTTAATACTTATATCACATCCTTTAGCCAAACCCAATCTTGCTGGATGAAAAATAACTTTTTTATCTTTAAGGCGAGGAAATCTTTTTAAAATTTTTGACGGTTTTATAGAAGGGGAAAATTTTTCTTGATCTACACCATGATGAATCACCGTAATTTTTCTATCATCAACTCCTATACCGATTATTTCTTTCTTAATGTAATGGCTGACAGCAATTATATGAGACCAAGCTATTTTATGTGTAAGCTCTAAAAATAAAATATCATCCCATACATTGTGTGCAGTAAGAATTAAAGGTATCCCTTTGCTTTTGGCTAATTTTTCTAAAATTTTTGCGTGAGTTTTGCTAAAATAATGCATGTTATGTGCATGTAAAATATCTGGTTTTGCCTCCTCAATAAAAGAAGAAAATATATTTTCAATATCTTCTTCTAAACCCTCAAGACCTCTTCTGCACAACCAGTTTAAATCCATTAAGGGAGTGCGTTTCACCTTTACTCCTTCATAAATTTCTTCTGGATTTGTACCTGAAGCAGAACAGGTAAGAAGATACGCTTTTTGTCCCCATTTAACTAACTGAGGTAAAATTATTGTAAGATGAGTCTCCACCCCTCCAATTATAGGAGGAAACCCCCAGTGAAGATGAGCAATATTTAAAGATTTCTTAATAATAATAATCCTCTCTTTTTTTATATTCCTTAACAAATTTATAAAGACGCCCGCTTAATATTTCTTCTTTTTTTTCTCCAAAAACAATGATTTTGAATTTCTTCTTTTTTTGAGAAGAGACTTTTACCTTTACCTCTTCATTATTTAAGTCAAGCTTAAACAAACTATCCCGATAAAAAAGAGAAAATTTTACTCTGTGCCAGGTATAGGGAAGTAAAGGATTGACAAAGATAGTATCATTTCTAAATCTTATTCCACAAAAGCCAAAAATTAAAGCCTGCCAAGTTCCTCCCAGGCTTGCTGCATGAATACCATCTGCAGTATTTCTGTAGAGGTTACTGATATCAGTGCGTAAAGAGACATTAAATAATACATAAGCACGATGCAAATCTTTACATCTTGCAGCAATTATAGAATGAATAGAAGCACTTAAAGAAGATTTATGTAAGGTTCTTAATATATAATATTCATAATTAGCCTTGATTACCGAGAGAGGAAACTTATCTTCCAAAAGATATAAAAGCATCAAAATATCAGCCTGTTTTATAAGTTTTGTGTATTTTAAATCCTTAGGCTTAATTGACGAAGGAAGAAGAGGAATACCATTTTCATCTGTCTGGGTTAATTTTACATCTTTAAGTTTAAAGTAACCCTCAAACTGCTCAATAAGTTTTGTTCTTTTATCTAAAGGAAAATATATTGAAGAAGCAATTTTTTTCCATTCTCTCACTTCTTTATCTGTGAGATTTAATTTACTCTTTAATTCTTTCCAATATACAGGCGAATGTGTTTTTAAATTAAAATATATCTGATAAGCAATTTCTAAATTCCAACGTGCCAAACCATTAGTATAAGCATTATTATTCACATTTAAATGAAACTCATCCGGACCAATTACATGATGTATCTCGTATCTTTTCTTTCTTTTATTAAATTCAACCCGAGAAGCCCAAAAACGAGCCAGTTCCAAAATGACTTCATAGCCATATTTTTTCATAAACTCTTCATCTTGGGTAACATAATAATAATTGTAAAAAGCATAGGTTATATCTGCATTTATATGATGTTCTTGCCGGTGAGTATAAATCTTTATTATTGAACCATCAAAATCACGTGCCCAGGAAGGAGTTTCTTCCTCACCTGTATCAGCTGACTCCCAAGGAAATTTTGCCCCATGAAATTCCTCTTTTTTAGCTAATTCTTCTGCTATCTTTAATCTTTTTGCCCGATAAAGAAGAATATTTCTGGCTATCTCAGGAAAATTATAAAGATAAAAAGGCATAACAAAAATTTCTGCATCCCAGAAAATATGTCCGTGATACCCTTCTCCCGTTAAAGTCCTTGCTCCTACAGAGGAAAACCCTTTATCTTGAGGTGCACAGATAAGTAGATGATAAAGATTAAATCTTAAGTTTTGCTGTAAATTTGCTGTTCCCTCAATAATAATATCAGCTTTCTTCCATAATTTTTCCCACTTCTTTATATGAGGATTAACTAAATCTTGAAAAGAAGAATGGAAAAACTTATAAAATTTTTTAAATGTAGTATCTTTATAACGGAAAATATTTTCTTGATAAGGAAAGTGTTTTATAAAAAAAATTTTTGTGAATTTTATACTTTCTCCTTTTTTGATCTTCAATTGAAAAGCATTATCAGAAGCATATACCCTTTTTCTTCCCTTCTCATAATAGAATCCTGACCAATAAATAACTATATATTTTTTCTCCAAGTCAGAGACAGCCAAAAATCCTGCTTTTTTAAATTGACCAGCTTCTTTCATCTTAAAATGCTTTTTTCTTCCCTCAGTTACTGCTCCGGTATTAAATACTGCAGTATCTATTCCTGTATAAACATCTACTACACAATCACTATCTAAAGGGGTAAGCATAATCTGCATAACTCCTAAATTTTTGTGAGCATAAGAGATGAATCTGATTGATTGATAATCGAAACGCTGCTTTTTTACATTTTCAAAAACTGTATGGCGAATGAGTAATGCTTTTTTAAGATTGAGCACTCTTTTATGAGAAATATTTTTCATTGCCACCAGACCTATCTTTTCTCCTTCAATAGTAAATCTGAAGTTGAAAGGATTAGGAAAGTTTACAAGCTCCTTTACCTGTGAGCCCATTTTATCATATATTCCGGCTATATATAAACCGGCTATTGCATCATAAGGAATTTCTTCTAAGGTAGCACGGGAAGTAAAATATCCATTACCTAAGGCAAACTGAGCTTCACGAATGTTTTGCAAAGAAGCAACCCACTCCGTCTCCTTTATTAACCATAAATCATCCTCAAGATACGAAGAATATATTTTATGCATAGATTTTTATTATAACATAAACTTTCTTAATTAAAAACCTTCAAACATTTTTTATGTAAATTAGAAGACCAAAATTAAAAGTAGACACTACTGATTTCAATTCTTTATATCCAATTCTTCATTTAATAGGAGTTATTTACATCTTTTCCTCTATCCCTAAATGTTTCACAAAACTTTCAAAAAATCTTTCATCATCATAACCTTCTACTATTAATAAACTGCTTTTAATTATTTCAATATTCATCTAAGCTAATTTGTTTTCAATAGAAGTGGATAATGTCTCTTTGTCGTATTCTACAACTTTTAGATAACCATCTTTATCTCTTTCAATTCTAAAAACTCCTAAGTTGTAGGAGGATATAGCCTTTTCTATTTATCTTATCAAGAATTTACGCACAATTTACAGAACCAATTCTTCAGTGTTATTGACATCTCTCAATTTATTTGGTATCTTTAAGGTGATTTTTAACTCAATTTTCATAAGCTCACCTTCTTCTTAAGGAGGTTGAGCTTATTATATTTTAGGGGAATTTTAAAAGTTTCTATCTTCTTGTTTAATAAATCTCCATACTTGATTCTATATCAAGCTTAGGACGCATTAATGATGATTTTTCCAAATATTTTTAAAACTGATTATTTAATTATTACCTCTCGAGAGTGGAAATATATTCTTGAGAATAAAGAGAAGAAAGAATTTTTTATAAGAGTAAACTTTGGACTGAATAAAGTGAGAGTGGAAATAAAAGATGAAAAGGTGGTTTTGGATGATAAATTTTATTTAAATCTTAGATTGAAGATAAAAGATAATTTCTGTTATTTAGTCAGAAAAAGAAAGGTTTATCCTTGTGCTTTCTTTTCTTCCGATACCAATCGCTTTTATAAACTTGCCCCTACCTCTGACTGGCCAACAGTGATGATTAGCTCTACTCCTATGCATAAATTGTCTTCTTCCTATAAAGATACTCTTTTAAAGATTAAATTATTAAAGCCTTACGGAGTAGTATTGGATACCTGTATGGGACTGGGTTACACAGCAATTTTAGCTTCCCAGAAAGCAGAAAAAGTAATTACTTTTGAGATAGATAAAAATATAGTTCAATTGGCAAAAATTAATCCTGCATCCCGTCCACTTTTTAACAATCCCAAAATAAAGATTTATTTTAAAGATATTTCTGAATATATCAAAAAATTCTCTCAAGATACTTTTGATACAATAATTCATGACCCTCCTACTTTTAAATTAGCCCCTTATCTCTACTCAGAAGATTTTTATCAGAGACTTTTTTATGTATTAAAAAAAGGTGGAGGTCTCTATCACTATCTTCCTTTATGGGGAATAAAACGGGGAAGATTTTTTCCACAAAAAATAAAGGAGAGGTTAAAAAGAGCAGGTTTTAAAATTAAGATATATCTGCCTGAAGAAGGACATCTTATATGCGTAAAATAGACTGGGAAAAGGAGAGGGAAAGATTAGATAGAGAGATAACTTTTTTCCATTTTAAAAAGGCAGAAAGAATAATAAAGAAAGCTTTAAAGAAAGCAAGAGAAGAAAAGATTTGGTTTTATGTTTATTATTTTACTGCCCAAGAATATATTTTAAAAGAAAAGTTTAAAGAAGCAATAAAATATTTAAATAAAGCATTAAGGATAAGACCTTACGATGCCTTAAGTTATAATGATAAAGCAATTTGTCTGGCAGAGCTGGGAGAATTTAAAAAAGCAGAGATGGTTTTTGATGAGGCTCTTCAGAAAAATAAGGATAATCCTATTCTTTATCATAATAAAGGTTGGCTACTTAATTTTATAGGTAAGGATAGAGAGGCAATAGTTTATTTTCATAAAGCATTAGAGTTTGATCCCCAAAAGGTAGAATCTATCTTTAGTCTGGCAGATTCTTATTTTAAATTAGGAAGGTATAAAGAGGCAAAAAAATTCTTTGAGAAAGCAGAAAGACTCCTGCGTGGGAAAAGCAAATATCTTTATAAAGAAGCAAAAAGGCGTCTTAAAGAAACCAATCTTTATCTTTCTAAATAGGAGAATAATTCCTCATTAAGAGAGGAAAGTTTTAAAGAAAGTTCAAGCTGTTTTCGCCATTGTCCAAAAATTTTTCCTTCCCCTTCCCATCTTTCTATTTGTTTTCTGATCTCTTTTTCTAAAGGTGTTGGTTTTTCTAAAAAAAGAGGGGTGCCTGCTAAAGGAAGGAAATAATGAAGATGGATTTTAGCCCCCAGTTTCATTAGTTCTTTAATAAATGCTATTGTTTCTTTTCTGTCCTCATAATTTTCTTGAGGAAATCCTAAGATAATATCCACATAAACTTTAAATTCCTCTTTTGTTATTCGCACAGCCTCTATTACTTCTTCTTTTGTATGACCTCGGTTAAGTAGTTTTAATAAACGATTGCTTCCTGATTGCGCTCCAATGATAATATTGTCATTATCTACAAATTTTTTTAAAAGTTTTATTATTTCCTTATTAATAAAATCAGGTCTTACCTCAGAAGGAAAAGAGCCAAAAAATATTTTCCCTTCATTTTTAATTATTTTTCTTGTTCCTTTTAATAATTTTTCAATCATCTCTAAATTAGGAGTTTTCTTCAGGCAAAAATAAGAGAAAGCATTGGGAGATAAAAAACGGATATCACAAAAATTAAATTCCTTCATGATTTTTACTGCTTCAAAAATTACTTCAAGATTGCGATGACGCATACTTTTAAAAAGAGCAGGAGTGGAGCAGAATTTACATTTAAATGTGCAGCCTCTTGTTATCTCAATATGCCCCATTTTTTTAAAGTATCTACTTACAGGAAGATACTTGTTTATATCCACATTTTTAGTTCTTCTTTTTAAAAAAAGTCTCTCTTTCTTATATGCTATTCCTTCCAAATCATTAATATCTTCTTCTTTTATGATTCTTTCTAAAAAAAGAGGAAAAGTGTCTTCTGCCTCTCCTATAAATGCATAATCAAAACCCATTTTAAGAAGCCTTTCATAGCAGAAACTGGAAAGAGCTCCTCCGATTATTTTAATTAGATTCTTTTCTTTTTTCAGATAACCGATTATCTTTAAGACATCTTCAATCTGTGTGGAGAAAAAAGAGAAACAGATTATTCTTTTTTTGTAAAAGTGAGTTCTTTTTAAAAGATCTTTTAAATCATTTTCATTATAAGCAAAAAGAAAATCTGTATTTTTTAAAAGAAATTTATTTTTTTCAAGAGATGCTAAAAGATAACGCAGGCTGTGTTTGTTTTCTTTTGAATAATAAAAGATAAGGCAGGAAGATTTTATTTTAGATAAATTTCTAAGAAACACTTTTGAGAGGAAAGTTGAAGAATACTTCTTTTTTCGATAATAATTTTGGTATGATTTTCAACTTTCATTGGCAAGTTATTTTCTGAAGAGACTTTTTCTATTTTGTATACTCTTTTTGTATCTTTTTTTGGTTTTATAAATTTTAAATGAAAAAAACGCCCTAAAAATTTAAAATCTATATCAATACTATCCTGAAAAAAATTATCTTTGATTAACTTAGGCTGGATAATTAAATCTCCAAAATGAAATTTTATCCCTAAAACTTCTTTAAATAAAGTATAAATAAACCAGCTTGCGGATCCAGTAAGATAAAGATAAAGACCTCTTCCTTTGCTGTTGAAATATTCAGGAATCATCGGGTAGATTTTTGCAAAAGGAGAGGTGGCCATTTTATAAATAGATTTTAACACCGTAAAACCTTCTTTGATAAAGCCTTGTT
>CAZESF010000019.1:0-12523 GCA_964515205.1 uncultured Planctomycetia bacterium | reverse complement strand
AAGCAATTTTATCTAAGATAAAAAGAATTCATCTTGTAGGTATTGGAGGAGTAGGGATGAGTGCTTTAGCTATTTTACTTAAGGAGAAAGGATTTATTTTAAGTGGATCAGATATAAAAGAATCCGAATATCTTAAAAAGCTGAGAAAAGAAGGAGTAAAGATATTTTTAGGGCACAGAAAAGAAAATATAAAAAAAGCAGAGTTAGTCTGCATATCTTCAGCAATTAAGGATGATAATATAGAAGTAAAAGAAGCAGAGAAAAGAGGTATTCCTGTATTAAAAAGAGCAGAATTGCTTTCTTTGCTTACTCTAAATAAAAAAGTAATCGCTATAGGAGGAGCTCATGGAAAAACCACCACTACAGCTTTTTTGGCTTATCTCTTGGAATCTTTGGGATATAAACCTTCTGTTTTTGTAGGAGGAGAGCTGATTAATTATGCTCGTTCTGCATGGTGGGGAAGTGATTTTTTTGTAATAGAGACAGATGAAAGTGATGGCAGTTTTCTTAAACTAAATCCTTCTGTAGCAATCATTACAAATATTGATAAGGAGCATTTAGATTTTTATAAAGAAGAAAAAACACTTATAGAAAAATTTTTTCAATTTGCTTCTTCGGCAAAAGAAATAACTATCGGATGGGGAGATTCTCCTTTTTTAAGGAATATTCTTAAAGGTATAAATAATTCTTTATCTTACGGTTTTTCTCCTGATAACGATATACAGGCAAGGAATATGATTTTGACTCCTCAGGCAACTATTTTTGATTTAAAAGCAAGAGAGAAGGAATTTAAAAAAATAAAAATACCTCTTTTAGGTGAGCATAATCTTTTAAATACATTGGCATGTCTGGCTTTTTTTTACTATTTAGAAGAGGATTTAAATAAAGTGATAGATAAATTGGAAAATTTCAAAAGCACCAGACGCCGTTTTCAAATTAAAAAAATAGTAAAGAATGTAATGTTTGTTGATGATTATGCTCACCATCCCACAGAAATTGAGGCGACATTGAAAACAGCAAAATTATTTAATCCTAAAAGATTAGTGGTAATATTTGAGCCCCATCGTTTCTCTCGCATTAAGTTACTTCAGGATAAATTTTTAAATTGTTTTTCTCTTGCTGATGTATTAATTGTTACTGATATTTACTCTGCTTCAGAAAAAAAACCCCAAGATTTTGATGAACATACTTTTTTCCATAGGCTTAAAATCTCTTTTAATAAAGAATTTTTCTACTTTCCCAAAGATAAGTTGATAGAGGGAGTTGTGCCTCTTTTGGAAAATAATGATTTAGTTATAGGATTGGGGGCAGGAGATATTAGTTTATTATTAGATGAAATTATTGAAAAATTTGAAAGATTTAGAGATAAAAAATAATTTTTATTTAAAAAAAATTACCTCTTTCAAGATAGGAGGAAAGTCTACTCTTTTTATTCCTCATACGCTGTCTGCTCTTGAAGTGTTGGTAAAATTTTTAAAAGAAAATTATGGAAGGTTTTATATTTTAGGGGGAGGTTCTTCTTTACTGATTAACGATGAGGAAATTTCAACTCCTGTAGTAAAATTAGGTAAAGACTTTGTGGGGATAGAAAGAAAGGATTTTTCTATTGTGGAAGTAAAAGCAGCAACTCCTCTTTCTTTGCTTTTGAATTTTTGCCTTGAAAATAAACTGCAGGGGCTGGAGGAATTCTGTGGGATGCCGGCAACAGTGGGAGGAATGGCTAAGATGAATGCTTCCAGTTTCGGGAAGAATTTTTTATCACTTGTTGAGGAAATAGAATTATTAGATTATAAAAATGAGAGGTTATTTATTTTATCTAAGGAAAAGATAAAAAAGGAGAATTTAGAGGGAATAATTACTAAACTGACTATTAGGCTGGAGAAATCTAAAGACCCTAAAAAAAGATTAAGGCATTTTTTTGATTATCGCTTAAAGACTCAGGACTTTTCTTTGCCTAATGCAGGATGCATCTTTAAAAATCCAGAAAATTTTAGTGCCGGTTTTTTAATTGAGAGATGTGGATTTAAAGGGAAAAGGATTGCTGACGCAGTAGTCTCCGTCAAACATGCCAATTTCATTCTTAATCAAGGAAGCGCTCGCTTTGAAGACATAGAAAGGCTTATCTTCTTAATAAAAGAAGAAGTTAAGAAAAGATTCGCCATAAACTTAGAAGAAAAAATAATTAAATGGAGGAATTAAAAAATATACGTGTAGGAATACTTGAGGGAGGAATTTCTGAAGAGAGAAATATTTCTCTTCTTTCTGGAGAACAAGTGTTCGATTCTCTTAAAAAAGCAAAGATAAATAGTGTAAGGTTAGATATTTATACAGATAATGAGGAAGAAGTAAAAAAGATAATACAGGAAAGCAGGATAGATGTAGCTTTTGTTGCTCTTCATGGAAGGTTTGGTGAAGATGGAGAGATTCAGAGAATCTTAGAAGAATTAAACATTCCTTACACAGGCTCTGACCCTTATGCAAGCTTTTT
This sequence comes from uncultured Planctomycetia bacterium, assembly GCA_964515205.1. Lineage (GTDB taxonomy): Bacteria > Omnitrophota > Gorgyraeia > Duberdicusellales > 4484-171 > CAZBLX01. The sequence continues at coordinate 10,035 of CAZESF010000019.1, read as the reverse complement.
GGCTATGAATAAAATCGCTTCCAAAAGAATATTTTTAGAAAAAAATATTCCCACTCCTCCTTTTTATTTTTTAGAAAATAAAAAAAGGATAAATATTAAATTTCCTGTAGTAGTAAAGCCATATTTTAGTGGTTCAAGTATTGGAGTCAGTATAGTAAGAAGAGAGGAAGAATTAGGAAAAGCTTTAGAGGAGGCGTTTCGTTGGAGTGGGAAAGTCATTATTGAGAAATATATTGAGGGCAGAGAACTTACGGTAGGGATTTTTGAAGAGAAAGCTTTAGGAGTTGTGGAGATTAAATACAATGATGATTTCTTTAATTTTCATACTAAATATAGTGAAGGAAAGACACAATTTTTTGCTCCTGCACAGTTAGAAGAAAGTATTTATAAAAAAGTCCAAATGATTGCTTTATCTGCACATAAAGCATTAGGATGTCGGGATTTTTCTCGGGTGGATATAAGGCTGGATAAGAATGGTAATCCTTTTGTTCTTGAGGTAAATTCTATCCCCGGACTTACCTCACATAGTCTGCTTCCTCTTTCAGCTAAATGTTGTGGAATTAGCTTTGATGAGTTGATAAAAAAGATGATTACACTCGCTTTAGGAAGAAAAGTTTTAGCCTTTAAGAAGAAATAATCATGAAGAAAAAATTGGCAAGAAAGAAAAAATTTTTATATTACTTTATAGGAGGAGTTGTAGGAATAGCTTTATTTTTGTATTTTTTATCTTTTTTTGAAAAGAAAATGCTCTCTTCATCTTTTTTTAGAATAAAAAAAGTTGAGATTGAAGGAAATGTAGAGAAAGATTTGAAAGAAAAAATAATCAGTATACTTAAGGATAAATCTATTTTTTTAGATTTGTCTTCTTTAAGAAAAAAGATTCTTATCCAAACTCCATCTATTAAAGAAATAAAAATGCTTAAAATTTTTCCCTCAAAAGTAACAGTTGAAATTACCAAGGCTCTGCCTTTTTTGCAGATAGAGGATGAAAATATCTATGTGATTGATAAAGAGGGGAAAGTAATTCAGATAGCAGAAAAACCCTTAGAAAATTTCCCTCTTCTTAAAGTAGGAAGATTGAGAAAGAAGCCTTGTTTGGGAAAGATTATAAAAGATAAAAGAGTAAAAAAGGCTATTTCTTTTTATATATTTTTGAAAAAAAATAAATTTTCTCCCGAGATTATTTTAGCCTATCATCCTACAACCTTTGCTTTTGTAGAGAGAGGAATTAAAATTATTTTAGGGGAAGGAGATTGGGAGAAAAAGTTAAAAGATCTTAAGACTCTTTTAAAAAATAAATTTAAAGATATTACTGACCTTCAATATATAGATTTACGTGAGGAAAAAATCTATATAGGGAAAAGACAATGAAAGGGATTTGCGGTTTAGGGATTAAGAAAGACGTTCTTCAAGGTTTAATAGTTGCGAAAGATAAAGAGAGATTTAAAATTGTTGATGAATTCTTTTTGCCATTGACCATATTTTCTCTAATAGAAGGGATTAAGGAAAATATAGAAAAGATAGAAAAAATTTTGCATGAGAAAGAGAAGAAAAATTCTTTAATTGTTGATAGAATATTCTTAAATCTTCCTTATGAGGAAGCCTCTTTTAAAATTGTGGAAGATATATTTCCTCTTTCTTGGAGAAAAAGATCGATTACACCTAAGGATATAGAAAAAGCTAAAAGTTATATTGAGAATATAGTATTAGAATGGAGAAAGTTTCTTGTTCATCATATTGTTTTAGAGTATAAAGTAGATGGTAAATCTTATTTTTCTCTTCCTTCAGATTTAGAGGCAAAAAATTTAAAACTGAAATCTTTTTTAGTGTATATAGAAAGAAAAATGTATGAGGAAATTCTTGAAGTTTTTGATAATATAGAGAGAAGATTTATGGGATTTGTATGGGAACCTTTCTCCAGTTTAAGTGTAGATAATTTTGATTTTTTATCTAATTCAGCAAGTATTTTGATGAAAGAAAATTATACTTTATGCACGGGAATAAGGAGAGGAGAGATTTTTATAAAAAAATTTTCTTTTGGAGAGAAAAATATAAAAAAAGCAATTGAGAATAAGTTTTTTCTTTCTCAAGAAGTAGCAGATAGGTTATTCAACTGGTATACTTATTTTGGAGAAAGATGTGAAAATAAAAAAATTTTAGTAAAGGAAAAGGAATATATTGAGATTTCATGGGAAGAATTTGTTTCTTTAATTAAAGAAATGGCTTTATTAGGAATAGAGGAGATGATCTATTTTTTGAGAGAAAAGATGGAAGAGGAGAAAATAAAAATTGTTTTTTTAGGAAAATTAGCACAAAAAAAATACTTTTTTAACTTTTTAAAAGAAACTTTCCCATTTTTAGAAATAGTAAATTTTTCCCAAAAAGTTTCTTGTTTATCTTTATATGGATGTGTAAAATATGGTTGTTTAAGATATTTGGAGAGAAATAGATTGAAGAAAAAAAGTTTATGGCAGAAATTAGCAGAGGTATATAAGGACTATTTTTAATATGGGGAAAAAAGAGTTGATTTTAGTAGGAGATAAGGTTTTTGTTGAGCCGGATGAAGAAAATTCTATTACAGATTCTGGACTTTATCTTCCTCAGACAGTAAAAGAAAAAGAGAAAGTGGGAACAGGAAAAGTAATAAAGACAGGTCCGGGGTATCCAGTGATTGATCCTTCTTTATTAGAGCAGGAGCCTTGGGCAATCTCTAAAAATAAGTCTAAATATTTTCCTTTACAGGCAAAAGCGGGAGATTGGTGTATTTTTCTTAAAGAACATGCAGTAGAGATTATGTTTGAGAAGAAGAAATATGTTGTTGTGCCTCATTCAGCTATATTACTTTTGATGAGAGAGAAAAGTGAGGAGGGATTAAATTTAGAAGAGGTAGTATAAGCAAAGTTGCGTTTTATGAGTACTTCTGTTAAAATTTTGTAATGAAAAATTTATGTTTTTTGTTAATTTATAGTATAACTATTTTCCCCTTATCTTTTTCCCCTTTAAGAGTCTATTCCCAAGTGACAGATTATCTACTTGAGTTAGGAAAGGAGTTTTTTAGAGAAGGTAATATATCTCAGGCAAAGATAGAGTTTGAAAAGGTTTTACTTATTGATTCAACTAATAAAAAAGCAAAAGAATATTTGGAGAAAATAAGAAAAAAAAAGATTAAAAAAGCTTTAGATTTATTCTCTCAGGAAAAAGTTTCTGAAGAAGAGATATTTTTTAAGAAGGAAGAGAAAATCAAAAAAGAAAAAAATGCTGGGAGAGAAGAAAAAACTTTAACTTCTCGATGGAGATTAAAAGGTAAATATCAAGCAAGTTTAGGAATAACTGGCCAAGACATAATCTGGAAAAGGGCTAATTGGGACTTAAATGAGAAAGATTGGAGATTGCTCTCTTCCCAGGCTTATAACCAGAAAGTAAATACTTACGATCCGGCAATATTTAGTCAGCTAAATTTTGATGTAGATTATTCTCAAAAAAGTGGCTGGGGATTTCATACTAATATTGATATCAGCCCTTGGAGTTTTATTGGCAAAAGTGATAAAATTACGATTGGGGGAGTAGGAACTTCAGATATTGCTGAGGTTGAATTAAAATATTGGGCTCCTACCGGATACACAATAAATGAGACGGTTTATACCTTAAGAGATGGGGCTTCTATATCTTTGCCAGAGTTAAAAGTAGTAGATGGAAAAGTTCCTGAAACTATCTTAGAAAGCACTTGGACTGCTCCCTGGCCAGGAGCTTATTTTATTCTACCTGAGACAAAAATTCATCGTGAATTTTGGCCTTTAAGGGAGTTATGGTTTGATTATAATTTTGATAACTTTAAATTTAGAATTTTTCCTGTAGCTTTAGAAAATCAGGCTTATACTTCTGATGATATATTAGGGTTGTCTAACCATAAAATTTATTGGGAGGAATCTCCTTGGTTAGATAGCTGGCAGGAGGGACATTTTAATTCTGGTGGTGGAGATTTCTCTAAAGGTTTTTGGGATGATTCTTTAAGCTGGTTTACGCGAGATTCAGAAGGCAGGCGTCTTACAAATTTGAGAGGTATTTCTTTAAACTGGCAGACAGAAGCTTCCTCTTTAGATTTTTCTTTTGCTTCTCCCAAAACTTTATGGCAGGATTATGAAGAATTTGACAGTTATGCAGGAGCAATGAGAGGTAAATATTTCCTTAAAGATAATTTATACATAGGAGGGATTTGCACTTTGAAGTTAGGATATGATGAAGATGAGAAGGATGCAGTTAATCAAGTTATAGGAGTGGATTTTGTATATGGATTAAAAAAATTGAAAGTTTCTGCTGAGGTAGCTAAATCAAATAGCTCTTATGATAAAACTTCTTCTTATAAGAGCAGTAAAAGGGGGTGGGCAGCTAAAATTGCTGTTGTTGGCTCCTCTTGTGATAATCCTTTTGAGAAAAATTATTTTGCTCTTTCCTCCAACGACAAACCTTTCTGTAAATTTCGCCTTCAGTTAACTCATATGGATGAGGGGTTTGAGGCAGGTTTATCCAGTTTTCGTCAGACTCGTAAAGATACATTCTGGTCAAGACATATCCACTTTGGAGAACCTTTTAAGTATCGTTATATAGGATTATATGAGCCACTTTTAAGATGGGAAGATGTTGAACCATTTCGCATTGGTGATGGAATTGATTATGGTAGAGATGTAATTAGTTTAAGAGTTGAGGGTAATAATTTTTTAGAGAAAAAATTAGATTGGCTTTTTGATATTCGTAATGTTCATCACTCTAACGGTAAATATTTAGAGACAGTAACAAGATTGGAATCTACATATCGGGCAACCCCTAAGCTGACAACTAAATTCTTAGGAATTTATCATCATAAGCCTGATACTATAGAAGGAATAGATCCTTTTATCTTTGATGTAGATACCGGAGAATATTATCTTAATGATGCGATAGAAGGTGGAAAAGATCCCTCTTTAAAAACAATTTCCTTGGGAGCTGAATATAAAATTAATAAAAATGTCTCTTTTTATGGTATATGGGAAAGAACAAATGACTCCACTTTAGCCTATGATAATTTTCCTCGTTCAATATTAAGGGATACAAGTTTTACAACATATGAAGAGGAAGGCAAGACTTATCGTAAAGAATTACATTTCCTTTATGGTCAGGAAGATTTTCCTCAACCTCCTTATCCCTTTTATAACATATTTAAATTAGGGTTAAATACATCTTTTAATGATAATTTGAAAATAGAATTAGATTGGACACATAATGATTATAAATACGCAGGGCAGATTGATAATAATATAAATCATGTAGGATTAGGTTTAGAATATAGGATATGTAAAGATTTATTTTTCTTTTTTAAATATGTCTATTCTAAATGGAATGATATGAATAAGTTAATAAGTGGAGAAAAAGATTTGTGTGATGATCATCATAACTTTTTTACTGAGTTAAGATATAAGGTAAATCCTAAAAGTGAATTTCTTCTTCAATATGGTGTATTTAATCGAGGGTTGGTGGATGAGTTGATTTATGATCCTTATAGAGGTTCTCTTTCAGTATTAGATACACAGCATATAGTAAGATTATTTTATCGCAGAAAATTCTGAGATGGAGAAATATGTAATCAGTATAGGGCTTAATCTTTTTGATGCGCGTGCTTTACTGCTGGATAGCAAAGGAAAGGTTGTTATTCGTACAGAAAAAGAGAGAAAATTCATTACTGCTAATGAGACAATTGATGTATGCCTTTCTCTTTTTGAGGAAATTTTTAAAAAAACTAAGCACTATAGAGATAATATCATAGGAGCCGGACTTGCTTTGGGAGGGATAGTAAACGGAAGAAAAGGAGAAGTTTATTGGCCACAAAGGCAGAACAATAGTTATATATATATTTCTGTACCTTTTAAAAAATACCTTGAGGAGAAATTTAAATTACCTATCTATATTGAGAATGATGCTAATGCTTCTGCTTGGGCAGAGTATAGAGAAAATTATAAAGAATATAAGAATTTAATCTATATGTTTTCTGGGGTAGGGTGCGGGATTATTATTAATGGTTCTCTTTATCGGGGAAAACAGGGAGCAGCAGGGGAGTTATTTATTAATCCTCATAAAGTAATGAGTTCTCGTTTAGGGGATTTCTCTTTTCTAACTCAGTGGCCTCAGGATTTAGGGATTGTAAAGAGAGCAAAGGAGTTAATCTCCTTAGGTAAAAATACATCTTTGCTGAAAAGAATAGATTCCACAGGTAATTTGTCCTTAGAAGATGTATTTAGAGAGGCAAGAAACAAAGATAATGTCTCTTGCGAGATTCTTAAAGAAGCTGCCTTTTCCTTAGGAATAAAGGTGTCTTTTTTAGTGAATCTTTTTAATCCTGAGGTGGTAATTATTGGAGGAGGATTTGAAGAAGCAGGTTTGCCTTTTTTGGAAAAGATTGGTCAGGTAGTTAAGGAGTATACTTTTAGTTTTTCACGAAGGAATTTAAAAATTGTTTTTTCTTCTTTAGGAAGAGATGCAACCTGTTTGGGGGTGGCACGATTGATTTTTGAAGAAAAAGGTTTACAGTGAAATTAGAATTGATATAATGTTTGTTAGTAAAATGTTAGTAACATAAAAGGAGGTGATGGAATGAAAAAAAATTTTCCTTTAATAATTTTGTTAATACTTTTGTTAATCAGTAGTTTTATTTCATTTAAATTTTATTCTGATAATCAAAAATTTTTAGAGAGAAATAAACTGTTTAAGGAAGAGAATAAAGAGCTTAGGAAAAAAAGAGAAGAGCTTTTAGAAGAAAAGGAAAGCCTTTCAGAACAATTAGATGAAATAAAAGGAAGATTGCGAGAGGTTCAACAAGAGCTTGCACGTGTAGAGAGAGAAAGAGAAGGATGGAAAGAGAAGTATGAGGAACTTTATAAAGAGAAAGAAAATTTGGAAAAAAAATTGACTAAAACTTCTAAGACAGAAAGGATAGAAATAAAGCCTCAGAAGAAAATAGTTTCTACTTCTTCTTATTGGGAAGATGTAGTGGAAGAGAGAGCAGAGCTAAAAGCACAAGTGGAAGATTTAAAAAAGAAATTGTTAGATTTACAGCAAGAATTATCTCAATTAAATGAACAGAATAAAGAATTAACTCTTAAGATGGATAGTTTAGAGGATGAAAAAAAGGAATTAGAAGAAAAATTGAAATATAAAGAAAGAGTTATCCAGATTTTAAGTAAGGATTTGGTAAATGAGAAGGAGAGAAGAAAAGGCTTTGAAGAACAGTTAGCTAAATTAAGAGAAGATAATATGCAATTAAAACAAGAGTTAATGTTAGTTACTAAAGAAAAGGGTAGATTGGAGAAGGAGTTGAAAGAGGTAAAAGAGCAAAAAGCGAAGCTGGCAAGAAGAATTTCTCATATAGAAGAAGTTTTAAAAGAGAAAACTTTTTTATTTACTCAGCTAAAAGAGGAGTTAACCAAAGCTTTGAAGGAGAAAGTAGAGGAAAAAGTAGAGCTTCCTCCTATCGTAGTAAAGCCTAAGAAAGAAACGGTTTCCAAAAAAGAAGAAAGAAAGATTATCTCCCCTCCTGTTAAAAAATTAAAAGGAAGCATTCTCGCGGTTAATAAGAAAGAAAGATTTGTAATTATTGATTTAGGAGAAAACAATGGTGTAGGGAAGGGAATGAGGTTTTCTGTTTATAGAGGAGATAGATTAATTGGTACGATAGAAGTTATTGAGACGCGTAAAGAGATATCCGCTGCCGATATTAAAGAAGTTAAGAGTGGATATTTTTTTAAAGAAGGAGATCATATAATTTCTCAACAATAGAAAGAGTGAAACATAATCAGGTTACTATAAATGAAGTAGCTAAAAAAGCAAAGGTTTCTCCTGCTACTGTTTCCCGTTTCTTAAATAATCCTCTTTCCGTAAAAGAAAAAAATAGGAAAAAAATAGAGGAAACAATTAAGGAATTGAATTATAAACCTTCTCTTTATGCACGTAGATTGGCAGGGGGAAAATCAGATATTTATGGATTAATTATTCCTGGATATGAAGGACTTTTCCATTCTTATTATGCTTTAGAGATTATTAGAGGAGTAGGATTTGTTTTAGAAAGGCTTAATATTGATTTGTATCTTCATATCTGGTGGCAGAAAGATACCTTTAATTCTTCTTTGGTAGATGGAGTAATTTTTGCTGATATCATTGGGAATGAAGCTCAACTGGAAAGAATAAAGAAAGAAGGAATTCCTTTAGTAGTGCTGAATAAAAAAGTAGAGGATGTAAGTTATGTAGCTATAGATAATTTTTTGGGAGGATATAAAGCTACAGAATTTTTAATAAAGCATGGACATAGAAGAATTGCTCATATTAGTGGAGATTTAAAAGTTGAATGCGCCCAGGAGAGATTGGAAGGATATAAATTAGCATTGAAAAAGTATGATTTAAAAATTAAAAAAGAATATATAAAAATAGCTAATTTCTCACCTCTTCAAGCACAAAAAGCCTCAGAAGAGTTGATTTCTTTAAAAGAACCTCCTACGGCAATCTTTGTTGCTTCTGATGAGATGGCAGTTGAGGTTTTGTTTTTTTTGCAGAGAAAGGGCATAAATATTCCTCAAGAGATTTCTATAATTGGCTATGATGATAATCCTTTGTGTAATTATAGCATTATACCTTTAACTACTGTGAAACAACCAATAAATAAAATGGCTTCTTTGGGGGTAAGGGTTTTAAAAAATTTAGTTGGAGGAAGAAAAGGGGAGAAAATTGTTCTTTCGCCTCACTTAGTTATCCGTGAAAGTGTAAGTTTTGTGTGATTTTTGTTCATACTGTAGAAGATTCAAAATCATTATAAAGTTTTTTATTCTCAAAAGAAGGATTCCACCTTACTTTTTTTAACAATTCCACACGAAAAAAGGATGATTTATACCATAAAGTATTAGGCAGAGCTTTTACCGGTAAGGTCATAAAAGCTTTTGTGGAAGTGGTATACCCCCAGTTTATATATTCATTAAAATTGTAAATTATATCTGTAATTACTGCACCAAATTCAAGAAGTATTTTTTCAAATCTTAACCATTTTCTTAAAGAGGCTTCTTTACGTGTAAGCCCAAAATATCCTGCACATCCTTCGCCTTTAAGAGAAGAAAGGCCTCTTCCGATAAATAATTTTAAAGCTTTTAAAGTTTCTGAAGGATCTGTAAAAAAAGTATCAAAATGAGAAAGAAAGTGAAAGGGAAGAGGTTTTCTTAAATCCCAGCACAAAGTATTTATATTTTTCAATTTTTCTTTCTCCTTTATTTTTTGAATAAAATCTATGATTCTTTTATCCACATCAAGAACAAAAACCTCCTTACATACACCTAAAAATCCTAAAGCAATACTTACCAAATCATCGTCTCCTAATATTAAAACTCTTTTGTTTGTCAAATCATCTTTAGATAAAGCAAAACTTACCCTTTTTAAAGTTGTTTGGGCAGTTACATACCCCTGATCATATTCTTTTAAAGGTTTAGGTTTGCCTTTCTGAATTTTTAAAAACTTCTTTTCTATTTTTAACTTTTTAAAATTCATTCCATATGTTTTACAGTAGGGGCATTTTAAATTAGAAATGCGAGGAATATTTAATTCTTTAAAAATTTTTCTTCCTTTTTCTGTAAGGGTTACTTTATCTTTTTCAATATTTAAAATCTTTTCTTTTTTTAATATCTTTATAAGCTCACTTAAAGCAGGAAAGACTAAATCTGAAATATCGGCTATTTTCCAGAAGGAAGAAGTGGTTTTAATGGCAGAAAAAGCCCTTTCTATATCTTTTCTATTTATCTGAATTTTAGTTTTTTCTTTAATAGATTGAGTAATTTTTTCTATCTCCATTTTTTGATTTTTCTGCTTTAAATGTAATAAAATCTTATATCATATTTAAATTAAAAATCAACCACAAATATATCTTAACTTCCGGAGTTAACTCACACTGAATTTACACACTTTTATTGACAGAACCAAAGAATTTTGAATTTGTTATATTGGGGAACTTTATGATAAAATTGAAAAGATGAG
>CAZESF010000018.1:0-12851 GCA_964515205.1 uncultured Planctomycetia bacterium | reverse complement strand
ACCTCCACATTTTGTAACATGGTTTTTATCAGACTATGATGTAGAAGGAATCTATAAAGAAATGAATTTATTTGAAGAAAAGCAGATAAAAGGGAGCCTAATTATTTTTCCTACTTTGATAGATTCTTCATTATCTCCTCCTAATAAAGATTCTTTAAGGATATTTGTTAGTGCTAAATATGCTTCTCAAACTGTATGGAAAAAACACAAAGAAAAAATGTATAACAAAGTAATAAAAAGATTGAGTTTTTTAATTCCTGATTTAGAAAGACTTATTGAGGTAAAAGAAATTGCCACTTCTTACACTTTTTATAGATACACATTTAATAAAAGAGGAGCATTATTCGGCTGGCAGGCAGTTCCAACACAGATAGATAGAAATATTTTTCCTTCAGAGACAAGTATAAAGGGTTTATATTTGGTGGGGCATTGGGTAATTAGTGGGGTAGGAAATAGTAGCGTTACAGGGGTGATGACTACAGGGCGGTATTTAATAAGAAGAATTTTGAAGAATCTGCAGTGAATTTGAATATATTTAGTTTTTCAAATATTTTGATAATTATAACTAATTTTGCTTTATCTACTTTTGTATTATCCAAAAGCAAAAAAAATTTTTCGAATAAAATATGGGGAATATTCTGTATAGCAATAGTAATTTGGGGGATAGGTGCGTTAGGATTATCTCTTACTTCCAATTATGACTATGCTTTTTTCTGGTGGCAAATTGGATATATAGGTGTGATTTTTACAGTAGTTTTTTATGTCCACTTTGTAATCTCTTTCTTAAAATTACCTTACCGAAAACTTCTTATTTCCGTTTATTCTTTAGCTTTTATCTTTCTTTTCTTTCTCTGGTATGACAAGTCAAGGTATTTCTTAGGTGATTTGAGATGGGTGTTTGGAGAGTTTTGCTGGCACGATTGGATTAAAAATAAAAATCCTTTATGGTTAATTTTCTACATAAGTTTTTACTGGATATTACTATCTTACGCTTTTCTTCTTTTAATAAAAGCATACAGAGAAAGTGCAGGTTTAAAGAAAACACAATTAAAATATTTCATATTAGGCTCATTAGTGGGATGGTTTGGGCCTCATGGAGAGTATTTAGTTGATTTTGGCTTTAATATCTATCCCTACTCCAACTTTCTTATCGCTATTTATCCTGCAATTTTTGTTTACGCTATCGTTAAATATCGTCTAATGGATATTCATGTGACTATTACCCGTGTAGGTATATTTTCTTTTCTCTATTTTTTTCTTCTCTTCATCCCTTTCTATGTTGGCTATCAGACAAAGTCTTGGGTTTTATCGGCGATTTTTGCTTTTATTTTTGCCTCTATTGGTCCATCTATATTTTATAGATTACAGAAAAAAGCAGTGGATTTAATTTTAGCTCGCCAGCGTCGTTATCAAGGAGCTCTTCTTAAAATGGCAAGGGGTATGACAGCTGTGTATGATTTATCAAAACTTCTTCGTTTAATCGCTGTAAGAGTAAAAAGAGAGGTGCGTATAAGATATGATGCAATATTTTTTCATGACCGAAAAAACAAAGTTTACTCTTTAAAATATATGTGTGGTCATAAATTGAAGAAAAAGCCATTTTTAGCATTTAAAGAAGATGAGGAATTGATTGAATACTTAAAAAATAAAGAACCTTTTCTTTATGAAGAGACTGAGCCTAAAATAAGAGAGTATTTAGAAGATGCTTTAGAGACTTCTTACAGCCTGATTGTTCCTTCCTCCATCCATGATGAATTGGTAGGATTTTTGATTTTAGGTGAGAAATTAGATAAATCTCATTATTCTATTGATGATATCAATACTTTTAAAACTTTATCGCGTCAGGCTGCTTTAGCCATTGATCACTGTTTGTTTCTGGAAGAATTTAAAAGAACCCAGGAAGAACTACTTCAGGCAGAAAAATTAGCCTCAATTGGAGGAATGGCTGATGGTATAGCTCACCAGATAAAGAATCGTCTTAATTGCTTTAATCTTATTGCTCAGGAAGTAATGATGAAAGCAGAAGAGCTGTCTTCCAGATATCCTCAACTTAAAAAAAATAAAGAATTGAAAGAATTTTTTGAAGATCTTAAGGATTCCAGTAAATTTCTATTGGAAAATGTAAAACGCACAGATGATATATTAAAAAGCATTCTTAATTTTGCTAAGATTGAGGATAAAGATAAAGTATCAGATTATTTTTTTGTTAAAGGCGTTCTTACCTCCTGCACTAAACTTTTATGTATAAAACATATGCAAGAAAAATTTCCTTTGGAAGTAGTCTTAATTAATACAGAGATAATTTGGGGGATAAAGGCACAACTTGCTGAGGTAATTTATAATATGTTAGATAATGCTTATGAAGCGATAGAACAACTTTATCAGGTTATTTCTTATGAGGAGAAAAAAAGACATACCCCTAAAATTACTTTCAAATTAGAAGAATTTCCTCAATATTATTTAATTACTATTTCTGATAACGGAATTGGTATAAAAGATGAGGATAAAGGTAAAATTTTTGCTCCTTTTTTCACTACAAAACCATCTTCTAAAAAATCAGGCTCTGGTATCGGGATGTATGTAGTAAGAAGGATAATTGAGGAAAATCATAAAGGAAGAATCTGGTTTGAGTCACAGTATCTGAAAGGCGCCACTTTCTATATCCAATTGCCAAAAAAAGGAATGAGAATATAACCTTGCATTTTTTCATCCCACCCGTCGGGTGTGATTGAGATTGTAGATAGATACTAACTTGACATTTCATGTCTGACATTAAGTGCCAAGTTACGCATTTATAACAAAACAGCAGCCTCTATTGTTTTTATTTCCCAATCACACCCGCCGGGTGGGATTAGGGTGTGAACATTATTGACGATGTCTTTACTTGTATTGTTTTTTATATGGAAATATGTTAAAATTCAAGCAAAAGGAGGTGCTATAATGAAAAATTTTATGAAACGAATAGAGATTAATCCTAAAATTTTACTGGGTAAACCTATCATAGCTGGAACAAGAATTCCTGTAGAGTTAATTGTAAAATTAGTCGCTCAAGGCTGGAAAGAAGATGATATACTCAAAGAATATCCAGTTTTAAAAAAAGAAGATATTCGCGCCTCTCTTCTATACGCAGAGAAAGTTTTAGAAGAAGAAGAGGTATATCCGATACTGAGAAAGTAAGTAGATGAAATTCTTAGTCGATGAAAATGTAGGAATATCAGTAGCTAAATATTTAAAAAAGAAAGGATACGATGTAGTTATTGCTACAAGAGATAGAGCTTAGAAGTCGTGAGGATATCTTCTTGGTAAATTTTGCCTTTAAAGAAAAAAGAATCATAATTACTAATGATAAAGATTTTGGATATTTAATCTATCGTCAAAGATTAACTACTTGGGGGATAATACTATTTAGGTTTATTAAAGAATCTCCTTCTCTTAAAATTAAAATCTTAGAAGAAATCCTTTCAAAAAGTGGTAATAAAATATTAAATCATTTTATTGTAGTCAATGAGGATAAAGTTCGAATTCGTAAGATTTCTAAATAGGCTCTCCTAAATATTATCCTTTAAAAATTACAAACTCGACGTGAATGTGTCAAACCTGACTGTAATGAAAGTACCCTCCTCCCGAAGGGAGGAGGGCCGTGGCTTTGGGTTCCTTAAGGGAAACCCCTTACTAATATATACCATATCTTTTCTTGAAATTTAAAGAGTTAAGCGAAAACGTTTTCATTTTTATCTGTTAAGTTTAGTCCTAAAGTTGCGAAAAAGGTTTCAGTTTCTTTTGTAATTTTTTCAAAACTTACATATAAACTGCGACCACAAATTTATAGTAAATTATTCTCTCTAACTTGACATTTCATGTTAGACATAAAGTGTTAAGTTAGGGCATGGAGTATGGATTGTTCAGTTTTGATATGATTGGCTTACGATAATAGGAATAATTCACACATAAACTCACGATCGTAAACTTATTGTGGATTATTGTTTTTAAATTAAAGGCTTTGTTTTTGCAAATTATTTCTACATTTTTCAGTTCAACCTCGTAGGTTGAATTGGTTTGGACTGGTTGCTGAATTGGATATATTATTTTTGAAGTCACAGGTTTGTCTATTAACTTAAGAGGAGGGCATAAGACTATTTTAAGATTAAATTTGTTCTTTTTTTTCTAATATTTTTTTAATAGCTGTTTCTAATTCTTTGGGGCTAACAGGTTTTGCTAAGAATAAATGTCTTCCACTTTTTTTAATTAAATCATCTCCAAACTCTTCTTTCTGAACTATTGCCGTAAGAAAAATTACAGGTATATGAGATAAAACAGGATCATTTTGTAATTTTGCTGCCACATCTGAACCTAACATTCCAGGCATGAGAATATCTAATAAAATTAAATCTGGTTTTTCTTTGCGAGCAATCTCTAACCCTTCTTCTCCATTATTAGCAGTAAAAACTGTAAATTCTCCTGTTAATTCCAAATTTCTCTTTACAAAATAACAAAAACTTTCTTCGTCATCAACTAAAAGAATCTTTTTCATCTTTTATTCCTCCTCTTTTTTTAACTTGGGTAATTTAATTATAAATTTTGTTCCTTGATTTACTTTACTTTCAACGTCTATCTTACCATTATGCCTATTTATTATCAACTCAACTATAGCCAGCCCTAATCCTGTTCCTTCACCAGGCCTTTTTGTAGTATAGAAAGGCTCAAAGATTTTGGGAAGCTTATCTTGGGGGATACCCATACCTGTATCTTCAAATTCAATTACACACTGGTCATCTTCTTCGTATACTTTTATTTTAATTATTCCTCCTTGGGGCATAGCATCTTGAGAATTGGTAGCTAAATTCAGAAATACTTGACTTAACATTACTCTGTCTGCTTCAACCAAAATAGGTTTAGATGGGTACTCTCTTTCTATTTTTATATTTTTAAATTTTAATTGCTCTTCTATTAGAGAAATACCTTCTTCTATAACTCCACAGATTTCTTGGGGGGTTCTTGATATTTTTGAAGCTCTTGCATAATTTAAGATACGTTTAATAACATTATCTGCTCTCTTTATAGCTTCTTTTATCGTCTCTATAGTCTCTTTTAATTCTTGAGATTTCTCAGGAGTTAAATTATCTACCAGATATATTCCTTGCATTATGATAGAAAGTGGATTTTTTATCTCATGAGCAGTGCCAGAAGCAAGCTTGCCAATAGCAGCTATCTTTTCTGTCTGAATTAATTCATCTTGAGTTTCTTTAAGTCTTTTATAAGCTTGTATTAATTCTTCTTCTGTTTTTTTAATTTCTGTAATATCTCTTGCTACATATATCCTATTAGTTACTTCTCCTTTTTTATTCTTAACTTCAGAACAACTGCAAAGAACAGAAACCTCTCTCCCATCTTTTATACGCCAGATAGCTTCTAAGGATTCGATAAATTCTTTTGTTTCTTCTTTAAAACTAAAATAAGACTCAACATTTATCAAAGAATTTATATTTTTACCTAATATCTCTTCTTTTTTATATCCTAACAATTTGAGTGCTGATTGATTAATAAGTTCAATCTTTCCATGAGCATCTGTGACTATTAAGGAATCAGCCATAGTATTTATTATCGTATCAAAATAATTAAGAGAAATCGTTGTTTTTTTTAAATCTCTTACCATCTTATTAAAAGCATGGGTTAAAATACCTATCTCATCAGAAGTATAAATATCTATAGTATAGTCCAAATTTCCCTTTCCTACTATCTCTGTAGCTTTTACGAGTCTTTTTATAGGTGTAGTTATATTCTTAGCCAGATAAAAGGGGAAAAGATAAATTGTTAGAAGAAGTAAAGGAGATAGACTCAGAATAGTAAGAATTAATTCTCTTTGGGCTTCTCTTACACTTTTCAAAGAAATCCCTAACCGTAAAGTCCAAGGTATTCCCTTTTCTTTTATTCTCAAAGGATAGATTATAATTTTAATTCTTTCATTAGTTGAAGGTAAAATTCCATCTTTTACCATTATCTTTTTTGTTTTAAAATCTTGGTCTTGAATCTTTTTGCCCCATAAACTTGTATCGTCAGCTAACTCTATCTCTCCATCTGAGTTTACCAATCTCCAAAATAGTATATTTTTACTTTCGCTGACTTTTTTAAGTGTTGAAAATGGCCATGTTCCTTTATAATAGTAATTCTCAATCTGCAAAGAAAGTATCTGAGCAAGTAATAAGTGTTCTTCAATTAAAGTTCTCTCCATATTTCGAGTTTGAATCCTTACGAAAAGAAATAAAGCTAAAAGTCCTATTAAACCAAAAAAGCAAACTATAGGATAGAATATCTTACTAAATAAAGGAATTCTCTTTTTACTCATCTTTCTTACTAACTATTACCATAGAACTTACCAAATTCCCATGAAGATTTCCAACACCTGCTATATAACCTTGTTCTCCAAAAGTAAAAGTTCCTATGAAAGGAGCTCCTTTTAAAACTTTATTTACCAAAAGGGGCATCTTATCTCTTTCTTCTTCAGGGATAGCTAACATTGTTCCTGCACAGAAAGTAAATATTCCAAAAGCAATGTCTTCTTTTCTAATTTTAGCTCCTCTTAAAGCTAACCTTGGAGTAGAAAAGCATCTGTTTAGAAGCATTTCCCAATTACCTTTCATAAGCTCTATCCTGTCGCCTGTTTCTACATTTGCAAAAACACTTAGAGATTTCTCAGGCAGATTAAATGATAAAGGATGAATAGATAAAAAATACCAAGCATCTCCTTTGCCTCTTATTACTTTTGCTAAAGGAGAAAAAGTAGTGCGTCTTAAAATCTTTCCACCTGTTTTTAAAACATCTGATAAAGCACCATCTAACCATTCATTGTAAACCTCTGCTGCAGGTTTGTTATCTATCTCATAAATAACTCTTTCTTCAGCTTTTGTAATAACACCTGTTTTTATAGCTCTTTCATATCCACTCTGATAAGAAATTCCTATCTTTAAATCTGTGTAGATGACTGTTAAGACTGTACTGTTTTTATAAATCTTATCATTACAGAATTGACGCCATTTTCCTTCTATAGTATTATCTGCTGAACTACCACCCATAACAGGAACATCTTTTCCTACAACTTCAGCTATGCCTTTTAGAATATCTTCTTCACTTCCAGGAGCTGAGGTAATTAAAATCAGATTTGGTTTTTGATTAATATCTTTTCCTGCAGATTTAATAGCTCTTATTACTGCTCTTTTTCCAGCTTCTTTTGGAGAAAATTTATCCAAATTACAACACCCTACACCAAATTTTATTTTATTTGATCTTACTCCTAAAACAGCTAATGTACCTTTTTCTCCCTTGTGAAAACCATCTTTGGTTAGAACCCCCAGGCAAGAAGTCCCTCCATAAATTTTAGTTTTATTTCCTACTTTTTTTCTTATTTCTTTTAAGACTTTTTCTAAGTCATAATCTACAGTGGAAAAGAGAATAAGAAAATCTGGGTTTCCTTTCAAACTTTTTTTTAACTTCCCTATAGCTTCCTTTACTGCTTCTTTTTCTGAAGGATTTGTTGAATAACCATAACCTACTTTTACAAATGAACTTTTAGCCAAACTAATAGAAGAAAAAATAAAAATAGTAAAAATTACCACAACTACTTTTCTGAAATTATTCATAATTCCTCCTCCTTTTAAGAATCTGTTTTTATATTTTACTCTATTTGAAATAAGAATAAAAGTTTTTTCAGTATGGGTTCTGTCAATAAAAGTGTGTATTCAGCGGGTTTATCCTTTTAGCTAGAGCCATTATTTTCTCTAATTTAACATTTTAGCCTCAATGAGGTGTCAGTTAAGATAATTCACAGATAGATTCACGATCGTGAATTTATGTGTGAGTTATTTTTTTAAAATAAAAGCTTTATTTTTGTAAATTATTTCTATATTCCTTAGCCAACTCTGTAGGATTGAGCTGGGTTTCTTTTTTCTTGTCAATATAGAGAGGTTAAAGTAAAATATGGAAAATGAAAGTCCTGGTTGTTGGCGGAGGAGGAAGAGAGCATTGTTTGGTATGGAAGATTAAGCAATCTTCCTCTATAAAAAAAATTTATTGTGCTCCTGGAAATGGCGGAACTTCCTCTTTTGCTCAAAATATAGATGTTCCTGCTTCTGATTTAGAATCCTTACTAAGTTTTGCCTTAAAAGAAAAAATAGATTTAACGGTTATAGGACCTGAGGCTCCTTTAGTTGAAGGGATTGTTGATCTTTTTGAAGAAAAAGGTTTAAAGATTTTTGGACCGAAGAAAGAGGCAGCTCGCCTTGAGGCAAGTAAGGTATTTGCCAAACAAATTATGAGGAAATATGCGATTCCTACTGCAGAGTTTTGTATTTTTGATGATCCTTACAAGGCAAAAAAATTTGCCGAAAAGCATCTACCTTGCGTAGTTAAAGCAGATGGTTTAGCTCAAGGGAAAGGTTCTATTGTTTGTAAAAGTAAAAAAGAGGCAGAAGAAGCAGTTGAATTAATAATGATAGAGAAAAAATTTGGAAAAGCAGGAGAAAAAATTGTTATTGAGGAGTTTTTAGAAGGAGAGGAAGCCTCAA
This sequence comes from uncultured Planctomycetia bacterium, assembly GCA_964515205.1. Classification (GTDB taxonomy): domain Bacteria; phylum Omnitrophota; class Gorgyraeia; order Duberdicusellales; family 4484-171; genus CAZBLX01. Next base: position 4,293 of record CAZESF010000018.1, on the reverse strand, counting down.
TTTTAGCATTTGTTGATGGGGAGAGTTACTTACTTTTAGTTCCCTCCCAAGACCACAAACCAGTTTTTGACAATGATGAAGGGCCTAATACAGGAGGAATGGGAGCTTATGCGCCAGCTCCTTTGGTGAATCAGAAGATATTGGCAAAGATAAAAGAGAAAATTTTTAATTCTCTTCTTAAAGCTTTAAAAAAAGAGAATATATTTTTTAGAGGAATTCTTTATGCAGGACTGATGATAAAAGATGAGGAGCCTTTTGTTTTAGAGTTTAATGTTCGCTTTGGAGATCCTGAGACTCAGGCGATTTTACCCAAATTAAAAACTGATTTGGTAGATTTAATGTTAGGGACTGTTGAGGGTAAATTGGAGAGGATAAAATTAGATTGGGACGAACGGTTTTGCGTTTGTGTGGTTTTAGCTTCAGGTGGTTATCCAGGAAAATATGAGAAAGGAAAAAAGATTGAAGGATTAGAAAAGCTAAATTCTTTAGAAGATATACTTGTTTTTCATGCAGGAACAAGAAAGATTGGGAATGATTACCTAAGTTGGGGCGGAAGAGTTTTAAATGTTGTAGGGTTAGATTTTGATTTAAAAAGAGCACAAGAGAAAGTTTATGAGGCAATAAAGAATATATATTTTGAGAAGATGCACTACCGAAAAGATATTGCTTGTAAAGCTTTTAAATATTTAGAATGAGGATAACTTTATTTACAAAAATATTTTATCCTTTTGTCTTTATATTTGCTTTCAGTGTAGTTATAACAACCATACTTTTTGTTAATAATCAAACTCATAGTGTAGAGAAAGCTTTAATTAAAAAACATATCCTTTTATCAAAAATAGTTGTTTCTCAAATTGAAGATAGTTATAAAGGAAAAAAATGGCCTCTTTATATGCTAAAAAATTTAGCTGCTTCAGAAGATATAATTTTTTGGCATATTGTAGATTCCTCAGGTAAAATACGTCTTTCTAATCTTTCTTCTTTTCAAGGGAAAATAATTAAGGATAAATATGTAGGAGGGAAAAAGATAAATATAAAAGAGGAATTACTGCCTTCAACAAAAGAAAAAATCAAAGTGATTATTTATCCTTTGATGATGAAAGATGGGAAAATGTGGAATTTACGTATAGGTATTTCTTTAAAAAGTGTAAAAAAGGTGAGGAGGAATTTAATTTTGTGGGGTCTTCTTTTAGCATTCTTAGTTATTTTTCTTTTTATTCTTGTCTCTTTTTTATTAGTAAAAAATATTACCCTTCCTTTAAATAAACTCCTTAAAGCAGCAAGAAAGATGAGCGAAGGAGATTTAGATGTAGAGTTAAGAAGACGTTCGAAAGATGAATTTGGAACATTGGTGGATCTTTTTAGCAAAATGGGCAAAGATCTTAAAGAGAGTGTCATTTCTTTGAATTATTTTAATAGTATTATTCAGGCTATCGGTGAAGCATTGGTAGTTACAGATAAAGAGGGAAAAATTGAGTTGATAAATAATGCAGGACTTTCTCTTTTAAAATATACCCAAGAAGAGATTTTAGGAAAAAGTATTAAGGAATTTTTCCCTAATTATAAGGATTTAGAGAAACTACCTTTTCAGGAAGTAGAATGGATAGATAAAGAAAAGAAGAAAATACCTGTCTTATGCAGCATGAAAGAGATTAAAGATAATCATGAGCTGATAAATAGAGTTTATGTTGCCCGAGATATAAGAGATATTAAAGAAGCCTACAGCATGCTTGAGGAGGCTCAGAAACAGTTAATTCAGACAGAAAAAATGGCAGTTTTAGGAAAGCTCTCCAGTGGTATTGCTCATGAGATAAGAAATCCTTTATCAATAATAACACAGGGAATATATTTTTTAGAAAAAAAGCCTCCTCAAAATAAAGACCTTCAGGAGATAGTTGGAATGATTAAAGAGGCAGCAGAGAGGATAAATCATATTATTACACGTCTTTTAGAATTGGCTCGTGCTTCCCATCTTACTTTTCATCCTTATGGTATCTGTGCAATTATTGAGGAAGGAATTTCTTTAGTTGAGAATCAGGCACATTTACGTAATATAGAGATAGAAAGAGTATATCCTGAAGAAGATATTATTGTCAATGCGGATAAAACTTTATTAAGTCAGGTATTTTTAAATTTAGCTACCAATAGTTTAGATGCGATATCTCATGATGGGAAAATTACTATTCGTGTAGAGAAGGAAGGCAATTTCTGTAAGATTGAATTTTCCGATACAGGATGCGGGATATCAGAAGAAAATATAGGAAAAATTTTTGACCTTTTCTATACTAAAAAAAGAGAGGGTAAAGGAACAGGTTTAGGATTGTCTATTGTAGCGTTGATAATCTCTAAACATAAAGGAAAGATAGATGTAGAAAGCAGACCTGGTGTAGGAACAAAATTTACTATTAGATTGCCAATTTTTAAAGAAGCTTAATTTTTATGAGAGAAAAAAAGATAGTTATAATTTTGGGTAGCGTGCGGGATGAAGAATATTTAGAGAAAGAATTTAAGTTGTTAGAAGAATTTAACATTCCTTATCATAAAGAGATTATCTCGGCACATCGTGACCCAGAAAGATTGAGAAGATTTTGTATAAAGATAAAGAAGGAAAAAATAGAAGTAGTTATCGCTGTATCTGGATTATCTTCTGCTTTGCCAGGATTTATTGCTTCTTATGTAGATATTCCTGTTGTGGGAGTTCCCTTAGATACAGGGGTTTTAAAAGGAATAGAAAGCCTTCTTTCTATTGTTGAGGTTCCTCGTGGAATAGGACTTGTAAGTACCGGATTAGGCAGGAAAGGATTTATTAATGCCGTTATATTTGCTTTAAAAATTCTTTCTTTAAAAGATGAAAAATATAAAGATTTGCTTAAAAAAATAAAATTACACTTCAAAAAATGAAAAAGATTGTGCTTTCTCAAGATAAAATTGAACCGGAAAAATTAGAAGAGATAAAAGAGATATTTTTTAAAGGAGGAATTGTTGCTCTTCCTACAGAAACTGTATATGGCTTGGGGGTTTTGGCTTCTTGTAAAGAGGCGGTAGAAAGATTATATAAAGTAAAAAGAAGAGATCGCAACAAACCCTTTTCCTTATGTGTGGCAAATAAAAAAGAGGGTATTTCTTTGTTCTCTTTGCTTCCCCCCTACGGATTTAGATTAATAGAAAAGTTTTGGCCAGGACCTTTAACATTAGTATTTTATTCTCGCAATGGGGATAAAAAAATTGGAGTAAGAGTTCCCTATCATAAGACTTTATCCAAAATATTGGAAGAGTTAAAAGAACCTATAAATCTTTGTTCGGCTAATTTAAGCGGAGAAAAAGAAGCTACTACATCTTATGAGGTAGAGAAGATTTTTTCTGAAGATATTGACTTACTTGTAGAAGCAGAACCTCCCCGATATAATAAAGTCTCTACAGTTGTGGATTTAACCTTTCATCCCTTTAAGATATTAAGAGAAGGAGCGGTTTCTCAAAAAGATATTATAGAGACTTTTATTCGCAAAAGAATTCTTTTTGTCTGCACGGGCAATACGTGTCGTTCTCCTTTAGCCCAAATTCTTCTTAAAAAGTATCTTTCTCAGTTTATTCCTTTTTTTGAAAAAAGATATGAAATTTTATCCTGTGGTATAGTGGCTCCTGACGGCGCTTCTTTATCTGAAGAGGTAAAAAAAATTTTAGAAGAATATGAAGATTTAGAAGCAGAACATTTTGCCAGGAGAATAAATAAAGAGATTCTACTTTCTTCAGATTTAATTTTTGTTATGGAGAGGAAGCACAAAGAATTTATTGCTAATTTAGAACCTTTGCTTGAGTCAAGAGTATTTCTTTTAGGAAAATTTTTGCCTCAAGAGCAGGAAATTCCTGATCCTATAGGGAAACCTTTTGAGTTTCATCTTGAAGTTTATAATTTAATAAAAGAGGCAATATTAGAATTAAGAGAGTGGCTTTAAAATTAAAATATGCGGATAGGTATTGGTAGTGATCATCGTGGCTTTAAATTGAAAAATTTTTTGATTGATTTTCTTAAAAGTAAAGGTGTAGAGGTAATAGATTTTGGAACATATTCTTCTGACTCCTGTGATTATCCTGATTTTATTTATCCTTTAGCTTGTGCTTTAAGAGATAAAAAATTGGATAGAGCGATATTTATCTGTTTTACCGGAATAGGGAGTTGTATCTGTGCTAATAAAGTAAAAGGAGTAAGGGCAGGTTTAGTTTATAATTTAAGTGTAGCAAAACTGGCTCGTTTGCATAATAATACTAATTTTCTTGTTTTGGGAGCAGGTTTTT